>NZ_DAIUEH010000020.1:0-86225 GCF_036845245.1 Methylobacter sp. | reverse complement strand
CGCTTTGAGCGGTTCACATTTTCAAGCCTCCGGCTTTGCCGGAGGTTTTTGACTTCTACAATAGCCTTGTATTTTTCCTGCATTGTTTTTGGAATATTTTCCGATTTTTTTATCTGTGCCATTTTTAGTTATCAAATCGATTGCTGAAATAATATTCTACCTAAGTTCGGCAAAGCATTGTAGGTAATAGCACTGGATAGAATAGAAAACGGGTTCTCGATTGCTCATTAAAAAAACATGACAATGCTTTTACTGACGTATCAAATTATAGAGATGATATTATTACGACTCTGGACTGGCATTTAAAATTCAACACCGACCCTGCGTATGAATACTGACAACATCACCGAAGTAAAAAACTATCTTCTTAATCTGCAAGACCAGATCTGCATGGCGCTGGAAGGCTTAGAGCCTGAAGCCCGATTTGTTGAAGATCTTTGGGATAGAGCTGAAGGTGGCGGCGGTAGAACGCGTGTTTTGGCTAATGGGCAGGTCATCGAACAGGGCGGTGTAAACTTTTCTCATGTATCCGGCTTTAAGCTTCCTCCTTCGGCAACGGCTAAACGTCCGGAACTTGCAGATCGGCAGTTTCAGGCGATGGGGGTATCGCTGGTTATTCATCCGAATAACCCTTATGTACCGACATCGCATGCCAATGTGCGGTTTTTAATCGCGGAAAAAACGGGAGAGCCGAGCATCTGGTGGTTTGGCGGTGGTTTTGACTTAACGCCTTTTTACCCGTTTAAAGAAGATGTGCTGCACTGGCATCAAACCGCCCGCGCCGCTTGTCAGCCGTTCGGCGATGATATTTACCCGACGTATAAAAAATGGTGCGACGAGTATTTTTTCCTTAAACACAGAAACGAAACCCGTGGCGTAGGCGGGCTGTTCTTTGATGATTTGAATGAATGGGGTTTTGAGCGGTCTTTTGCTTTTATGCAAAGCGTGGGCAATCATTATATAGATGCTTATCTGCCTATCATGCAAAAACGCAAGGATACGCCTTATGGCGACAGGGAACGGGACTTCCAGCTCTACCGCCGGGGGCGTTATGTTGAATTTAACCTAGTTTATGACCGAGGCACGTTGTTTGGATTGCAATCCGGCGGGCGTACTGAATCTATTTTAATGTCAATGCCGCCGGTAGCTCACTGGAAATACAACTGGCAACCTGAGGCCGGTAGTGCGGAAGCCATGCTTTATGAGCAATATCTAAAGCCGCAGAACTGGCTGGGTGATTGACTGGTAAATAAAAGATATCGCAAATTAAAGGATTTTTACCAGGAAGGCACGAAGTACACGAAGTTTTTGCTGGGTTTTTTCTTCGTGTTCTTCGTGCCTTCGTGGTGATATGTTTAATACTTCCTGCTTAATTATTAGAACTTGCCTGGGACTAAATTGAAACCTATAATCGAGCATTTTTTTAACGGGCCTCAGATTGTGGCTTGTATTCCTTAAACTTTGAACAGAAACAATGACTAGCCACATTATGCCAACCTACGGACGCTTGCCCATTACCTTCGAACGGGGAGAAGGTGCATGGTTATTTGATGAAAACAATAATCGCTATCTGGATGCGGTATCCGGCATAGCGGTGTGCAGCTTGGGCCATGCTCATCCTGCCGTGCATCAAGCTATCTGCAAACAAAGCGAAAAACTACTGCATACATCGAATCTGTATGGTATCGCCGTTCAGGAACAGCTGGCTGACAAGCTGACTGAAATGAGCGGCATGGATAATGTTTTTTTCTGCAATTCCGGTGCGGAAGCTAATGAAGCTGCAATTAAACTGGCGCGTAAATACGGTTACGAACAAGGTATAGAGAACCCGGCGATTATTGTCATGGAAAAAAGTTTTCATGGACGTACGTTGGCAACGCTGAGTGCTTCCGGTAACGCTAAAATCCAGCAAGGCTTTGCGCCTTTGGTTGAAGGCTTTATTCGGGTACCGTATAACGACGTCAACGCAATAGAACAAGCGATTGGACTGCATAAAAATGTTGTCGCTGTTTTGGTGGAACCGATACAAGGGGAGGGCGGCGTCAATATTCCCGCTGTCGATTATCTTAACCAAATCCGCAGCCTGTGCGACCGGCATAACCTGCTGATGATGCTTGATGAAATCCAGACCGGCGTAGGCCGTACCGGCAAATTTCTCGCTTTCCAGCACAACGCGATACTGCCCGATGTCTGCACACTGGCTAAAGCCTTGGGCAATGGCGTCCCCATCGGCGCTTGTCTGGCACGGGGCAAAGCCGCCAAGTTATTCACTGCCGGCAATCACGGCTCTACCTTTGGCGGCAATCCGTTAGCCTGTAGCGCGGCTTTAGCGGTATTGGCGACATTGGACGCTGAAAACCTGATCGATCAGGCCGCACAAAAAGGCGATGCTATCTGCTCGGCGTTTAAAGAACAGTTACTCGGTAATGCTCATGTTGTCGATATTCGTCATAAAGGCATGATGATCGGCATTGAACTCGACCGCCCATGTACTGAGTTAGTACAAGCTGCGTTGCAAAATAACTTGTTGATTAATGTCACTAGCGAAAAAACTATTCGTTTGCTGCCGCCATTGATTATTGATCAGCAACAAATCACTCAACTCGTAGAAACCTTATCGGCTCTTATTCATAAGCATACAGACACTCCCTATGAATCCTAGACATTTTATCAGCCTGCTTGACTTATCCGGCGACGAATTCCGTAGCTTGATCAATAGAGGCATTGTCCTAAAAAATAACCGCGATCCTGATTATCAACCGTTAAAAGGCCAGGTTTTGGCGATGATTTTTGAAAAATCATCGACACGCACCCGTATTTCGTTTGAATCCGGCATGAGCCATTTCGGCGGCAGCGCATTATTTTTATCGCCCAGAGATACCCAGTTGGGTCGGGGCGAACCGCTGCAAGACAGCGCCAAAGTCATATCCAGTATGGTCGATTGCATCATGCTTAGAACCGATAAGCACGAAACGGTAACCACATTCGCACAATATTCAAGTGTTCCTGTGATCAACGGCTTGACTGATTTACAGCATCCTTGTCAATTATTGGCGGATATGCAGACTTATTTTGAACATCGTGGCGATATTAAGGGTAAAACAGTAACCTGGATCGGTGACGGCAATAATATGTGCCATTCCTATATCCATGCGGCAATGGTGCTGGATTTCACTTTGAACATCGCCAGCCCAAAAGACTATCAGCCGTTGACCGAGATCGTTGAAGCTGCCGGAGAGCGCGTCCGATTCTTTGATACGCCTCTGGCTGCGGCCCAGAATTCGGATTTGGTGGTCACTGATGTTTGGGCCAGCATGGGGCAAGAAGAAGAACAAAAACAACGTGAAATGGCCTTCAAGAATTATCAGGTCAACGCCGAGGTTATGAAAGCGGCACATAGCGATGCGCTGTTTATGCACTGTTTGCCCGCCCACCGAGGGGAGGAAGTCAGCGCCGAAGTGATTGACGGTTCTCAAAGCGTTATCTTTGATGAGGCCGAAAATCGCCTGCATGCTCAAAAGGCACTGCTGGAATTTCTCCTGTGCAAAAAATCACGTTAGAATTAACCTTAGTCGTATCGGTTCCTTATCGCTCACGACACTTTCATTATTCGTGGCAGTCGGTTGTCGCAAGATTTCCTAGCGCTTGCGGCACTTCCGCCATCCCTGGCAGTCGTCCTACGACCAATAAATAGAGATTCAAGTGAAAAAAATACTAAGCTCGTTTTTTATCCTACTGGTAACTTTTGGCTCGGCTCAAGCTGAAACCGTCTATGTTACCGATAATTTGAATTTATCACTCAGGAGCGAAGAAAATAACAGCAGTAAGGTTGTAAAGCTGCTTGCGACCGGCACCCCACTTACGATAATAGAAGAAAATAAAAGTACCGGGTTTGCTCATGTTCGCCTGAATGACGGTACGGAAGGTTACATGCCGATTCGTAACACCATGAAGGAACCGCCCAGTCGATCTCAACTGGACAGCGCAAATAAAAATCTGGCGTCGTTACAGTCTGAAAATGCCTCTCTTAAGGCTGAGTTAGCCGCGGTAAAAGAGACTATTACGCCGGGAACGTCTCTTGAGCAGTCCTTGGCGACAGAGAGGGATCAGCTAAACCGGGAACTCAGTGAATTGAAAAAAACAGCGGCCAGCACAATAGAATTAAAAAACCAGCGTGATGAACTTCAAGAACGCGTAGTTAATGTTGAACGGGAATTGCAACAATTCAAGCTTGAAAATCAGGCTTTGCAAGACACTGCGAACCAAGACTGGTTTTTATACGGCGGCATCCTTGCTCTTGTCGGTGTTATTTTAGGATTTATTTTGCCTAAGCTCAGCTGGCGTCGTAGCAGAAGCAGCTGGGATTCGTATTGAAAAGAGATACAGCACGTTCACGCCTTTAGCCGTGCCTTAGGGTACGCTGTGCGTATGTGTTTCAATTACGCAATAAACTCAACAAGGTACACGTAGCGTACCTTACTAACCTTTAGGAAACGCTCACATGAGTGACAAAAACACCCGAACTTTTTCTTCCCTGGTTGTTGACGGCATGGAGCGCGCACCGAGCCGCGCGATGTTGCATGCAGTCGGTTTTAACAATGAAGACTTCAATAAGCCGCAAATAGGCATTGCTTCAACCTGGAGCATGGTTACGCCTTGCAATATGCACATCAATCAGTTGGCCGATGCCGCAGCTGTCGGCGTTAACAATGCCGACGGTAAAGCTGTTATCTTCAACACCATCACGATTTCCGACGGTATTTCGATGGGCACCGAAGGCATGAAATATTCGCTGGTATCCCGCGAAGTGATTGCCGACTCGATTGAAACCGTGGTCGGTTGCCAGGGTTTTGACGGTGTCGTCGCAATCGGCGGCTGCGATAAAAATATGCCCGGCTGCATGATCGCTTTGGCACGTTTAAACCGTCCGGCTGTTTTTGTTTACGGTGGAACCATTATGCCCGGCTGTCACAAAGACAAAAAGCTGGATGTGGTTTCGGTATTCGAAGCGGTCGGAGCCAGAGCTAATAACCAGATCGATGATGCCGAACTGGCCGAAATTGAAGCCAAAGCTATTCCGGGGGCAGGTTCCTGCGGCGGCATGTATACGGCTAACACGATGGCTTCAGCTATTGAGGCGTTGGGTATGAGCTTGCCAAACAGTTCCGCCCAGGCAGCTATTTCGAATGACAAGCGCCTGGATTGCGAACGCGCCGGTGCTGCGGTGTTGGAGCTGTTGAAAAAAGACATCAAACCCCGTGACATCATGACCAAAGCCGCGTTCGAGAACGCGATTACCGTAGTCATTGCACTCGGAGGTTCGACCAATGCGGTATTGCATATCCTGGCGATGGCGAACGCAACCGGCGTCGATATTACTCTGGACGACTTCACCCGCATCGGTAAACATGTGCCTATGTTGGCAGACTTGAAACCCAGCGGCCGTTACCTGATGACCGAATTGATCGAAATCGGCGGTATTCAACCGTTGATGAAAATCCTGCTGGATAAAGGCTTGCTGCACGGCGATTGTTTAACCGTTACCGGTCGTACGCTGGCCGAAAATTTGGCCGATGTAAAGCCGTATCCCGAAGATCAGGAAGTGATTCACTCGCTGGATAAACCGATCAAGAAAGACAGTCATTTGGTTATCTTATACGGCAATCTGGCCTCCGGCGGTTCGGTTGCCAAAATCACCGGCAAAGAAGGATTGGTATTTACCGGTACAGCCAAAGTGTTCGAAGCCGAAGAGCAGGCACTGCAAAGCATCTTGAACGGCGATATTGTTAAAGGCGATGTCATCGTCATCCGCTACGAAGGCCCGAAAGGCGGCCCCGGTATGCGGGAAATGCTGTCTCCTACTTCGGCGGTCATGGGCAAAGGTTTGGGCAAGGAAGTGGCGTTAATTACCGATGGCCGGTTTTCCGGCGGCACCCACGGTTTCGTGGTCGGGCATATCACACCTGAAGCCTATGTCGGCGGCGCGCTGGCGATCGTCGAGAATGGCGATACCATCACCATCGACGCGGAAAACAACGAGCTGAAACTGCATGTTAATGAACATGAAATCGCCCGTCGTCTTGAAAAGTGGAAACAACCAGCGCCGCGTTATACCCGTGGCGTGTTGGCGAAATATGCCAAATTGGTGAGTTCGGCTTCGTTAGGCGCGGTAACGGATAATTTGGATTGATGTATTTGGGTCTTCACCACGAAGACACGAAGAACACGAAGAACACGAAGAACACGAAGAAAAAATCCGTAGGATGGGCTGACGTAAGGAAGCCCATCGTTTCATTGATAGTGGGTTTTGCTACCGCTCTACTTCTCATCCTGCACGCTAACGTGAAAATGCTTATGAGCTACGTGCTAGATATCTTGGAGTATTCATGAGTGACGAAGCAATGTTAAATCAATTATTTTCTGTATTACGGGAGAAACACAAGGCATTTTCGGATAATTATGCTTACTTTGCCCCCAAGTTAGCCCCTCGATTTAATAGCTTTAAGTTCATCCGTCCAGATGAAATGAAACTATCCGAAATTCTGGCTGTGCTGCTAAATCCGCAAGGAGATCACGAACAAGGCGATATTTTTCTACAACTACTTTTCGCGGAAATAGACCTCACTTACCCAAATAATACGCGTAACATTAAAGTTGGCTGTGAAGTTTCTACAGACAGGATAGAAAACAGATCGCGGCGTATTGATATTGAAATCAATTTTGGTGATCACTTCGGGGTTGCCATAGAAAACAAGCCTTGGGCATATGACCAATTTCAGCAGCTTATTGATTACGCTAAGCAAATGGACGCTAAGTTTGAAAAGTGGTGTTTGATATATCTGTCTGGAGATGATTCAGATCCTAATGATGATAGTGCATCTCCAGCTCAGCTTGAGACGTGGGAAGAAAATAACCAATACAAAAAAATAAATTTTGGTCAGATTGTGGGATGGCTAAAAAAGTGCGAGGCACAATGTCAAGCGGATCATGTGCGGCATTTTTTACGCGATTTTATTAGTTATTGTAAAAGTGAATTTTTGGGAGAAACAGACATGGTAGATGCTAATTTGATAAGAGATTTCGCCTTAAAAAGCGAAAACCTAGAATTGGCACTTGCCATTGGGCAACAAATGACAGCTATAAAAGAAGAGTTGCTCAAAAAATTTGTAACAGATTTAGAAACACAATTTAAAGATGCTCTCCCAGGCTGGAAATTTACACCGGATAAAAATTTTAGTTATTGGTCGTGTAAGCGGAATCCTTTTAAATTTCATAAGCTAGAGTGGAAAAATTATTTCCTAGCAATAGAATTCGACAAAAATCAATGTATTGGGCTGGCTTTTGGGGTTCGTAAAGAGGATGACAATATTCCTGATTTGCCTGAGGACGCTCTTAAAAATTTGAATGAAAAATTAAATAAGTCAGGGTTAAGAAGTTCATGGTGGCCTTGGTATCTGAATTTTCCTTCGCCATATTTTGAGTGGTGGAATAATATTGAGCCTTGGCTTGATATTCAGTCTGGAGAAATGGCTAAGAGAGTCATAGATGAAATTGTGGCGTTGGCACATGAATCAGAAGAAATTATTGATCAAGCTGAACTTTCAATCTAATGCGGTAGGATGGGCTTTAGTTCCGTAGGTCGGGTTAGCTTATTGAGAGTAGCGAGATAACGTACCCGACATATACGCTGAAACTTGAAAACTAGCAAAATATTGCGCATATCTGACTGAAACGAGGGCGACATAATGAATACAGCGGAATTAATTTACCAAAAAGCAAAGGCATTGCCCGAAGCAGAGGCGCGGGAAATTTTGGATTTCATGGAGTTTTTGGAAACCAAGCGCCGGGGCGAAAGCGAAACCGCCTATCTTTTGCAAGAACCGGCTAATGCCCGAAGACTGCTGGCGGCGGCAGAAAATATCCGGGCGGGACGATGCATTGAAATACGGGAATTGCTGCCTGATGATTAGTTTCGAGCAGCAAGGATGGGAAGATTACCTGTTTTGGCAGCAAACCGACAAGACCAAGATTAAACGTATCAATCAGTTAATCAGAGATATTCAACGCGACCCATTCGATGGCATTGGTAAGCCTGAAGCTTTGCGCCACGGATTGACGGGGTTATGGTCACGCCGTATTGATGAAGAACACCGGCTTATATATTCGGTGAACGGCAAAAAAATTATCATTGCTCAATGCCGTTATCACTATGGCGATTGAATTTGGTTGCTCTGATTCGATTCCCAAGCTCTAGCACCGAATTCCCACGTTGTAGAGACTGTGAAAGTATTATTCATATTTAAAATCAAATAGTTGTATCGCTAGTTTTGGCTAAAAATCTCAAAAAATAGCCAAGACTGGCACTTCTTCTCGATAATATTAATATAACCAATTGATAACAAATGAAATAATACTTTCACAGTCTCTGTAGCTTGGGAACAATTAGCCAATAACATTCTTGATTAACAAACCATGGAACCACAAAAATCCTTCGTCAGCTGGTTTAGGGACTCATCCCCTTATATTCACGCCCACCGTAACAAAACCTTTGTTATTTCCTTTGGTGGCGAAGCGGTGCTGGCTGATGATTTCGATCACCACGTTCACGACTTCGCCTTACTTAATAGCCTGGGTATACGCCTGGTTTTGGTTCACGGCATACGCCCGCAGATTGACCAGCGGCTTGCCAAGCTCGATGTTCAGGCCCTCTTTCACAATAACTTGCGCATTACCGACGATGTGGCATTGCAATGCGTTAAAGAAGCCGCCGGATTGGTCCGCGTGGAAATTGAAGCGCTGTTATCGATGGGGCTGGCTAACTCGCCGATGTCGGGAGCCAAGATCAAGGTGGCTTCGGGCAATTTTGTCGTCGCCAAACCGATAGGAGTGATTGATGGTATTGATTACTGCCATACCGGCGAAGTTCGCCGAGTCGACAGCGCGGCGATTCATCAGCAGCTCGATCAGGACAATGTGGTGTTAATCTCGCCGGTCGGTTATTCGCCGAGCGGGGAAGTCTTTAATTTGTCGGCCGAGCAAGTTGCCACGGCGGTTTCGATTGCGTTAAAAGCCGAAAAACTGGTTTTGTTAACCGAACAAAGCTGCTGCAATCCCGATAACGGCGAACAAATCCAGCAAATGACCACCGCTGAAGCCGATACTTTCTTGCAGCAACATCCTGATATATCCACCAACATCAGCTTGCCGCTCAAAGCCGCGATGCAAAGCTGCCAATCCGGCATCGACCGCGTGCATTTGATTAACCGGGCTATCGACGGTGCATTGCTGCTTGAATTATTCAGTCGTGACGGCATCGGTACGTTGATCAGCTCCACGGCTTTTGAAGAGTTGCGCCCGGCCACGTTGAACGACATAGGCGGCATTTTGGAGTTGATCAAGCCTCTGGAACAGCAAGGCAAGTTGGCCAAGCGCTCCAGGGAAAAAATTGAAATGGAAATCGCCGACTATATTGTTATCGAACGTGATGGCCTGATTATCGGCTGTACCGCACTGCATCCGGATGCGAAAAACCGCTTTGGTGCGATTGCCTGTCTTGCCGTTCATTCTGATTATCAGGGCTCGCGTCGGGGCAATCGCATGCTTGAATATGTTTATCGCAGGGCAGGGGAGCTCAGGCTTAAAAAGTTATTTGTGTTATCTACGCAAACCATGCACTGGTTTATTGAACGGGGATTTTTATCGTCGGATATTAGCGATCTTCCCGATCAGCTCAAGGTATTATATAACCCGCAAAGAAACTCTAAAGTTCTTTATAAAGACATTGCATAATATTTACCATGACTAATAACGCGGCCTGTATATCAATCCTGCAATTATCCGACCTGCATATTTTGCGGGCGCCGGAAGATAAATTACTGGGGATCAATACCGAGCATTATTTCCATGCCTGTCTTGAGCAGGCCCTTGCTGGAAAACAGCATTTCGATTTGATTATGTTGACCGGTGATTTGGCCCAGAATCCTTGCCCGGAAAGCTACCAGCGCATCTTAACCCGCCTTGAAGCCTGTGAAACACCCTGCATCTGCCTGCCCGGTAATCATGATGATTATGAGCTGATGCAACAGATCCTAAATACCGACAGGATTAACTGCCGCAAACAGGTTAAGCTGGATAATTGGCAATTGATTAGCTTGAACAGCCGGATACCTGAAGAGCCGGGCGGTCGTTTGTCAAAAGAAGAATTGGAGTTTCTTGAAAACTGCTTAACTGAAAATCCGGATTATCATGCGCTTATCGCAGTACATCATCATTTCCTGGAAACTAAAAGTCCCTGGATGGATACGATGATTATAGAAAACAGCCGGGAATTATTGGCGATAGTAAGCAAATATCCGCAAGTAAAAGTCATGATTACCGGCCATATCCATCAAGTCATGGATGTGAAGACAGCAACTTTTCGGGTATTGGGCTCGCCTTCCACCTGCTTTCAGTTTTCACCTGAAACTACAGAGTTCAGTGTCAGCGACACGGCTCCGGGTTATCGGTTAATCGAATTGTATGCCGATGGCCGGGTTGAATCGGAGGTTGTCCGTTTGCCGCGGCCATTGACCGAGTTACAAGTAAGTACACATGGATATTGAAAACAGGATGTGAAAATAGGCCGGTGATCCGGCTAACCCGTTGCCGATTTACAAATTAGTTATCTCCAGAATTTCCTGTCCGACGAGCAGGCATTGATTATCTGTTTGAGCATAAATAAAGTGCATCCGATAGGTGCCTTTGTATATATGTCCATATATTTCCAGAACGTCAAACTTGCCTTTCCCGGCAGGATTTTTTATCGGCTTAAGCACGGTAACATGCTTATCGATTTCGGTTCTGTCATCTAATCCAAAGTGGAAATCCAGCAGCTTTTTGGCTTGAGCGATGGCCTCTGTCGAACAATGATGTACAGGTTCAGCGGATGCAAATCCCGATGTAACCAAAAATAAGATCAGAATGGCATGTTTAATCATTTTCCCTCCGGAAAAAAGATTGGACCGGGCATCTACAATTTGAACAAATGGAAATATATTTTACTGGATTGTTATTATGGATGCGTCGGTCGCAATACGCTAACTTAATAATGCGTAATATTCTTTAAAAAGCTTGGTACGGTCATCCAAGCCATTTGTTCCGCCATTAACTTTTTTGGTGACAGATGTTATTACAGTATCTGTTGAGCCGCCGTCGCAGACAGTCCATATGTTATTTGAATCAAAGAAAAATCCTGCGGAGGCCAGCGGATATTGAGTGGCTACTAAATCCGGGTTGGCAACGGTATCTTTATTGACCTCTTTACCAAAGCTGGCGTAATTCAACTTGCCTGTTAATTGGATATAACCTCGTCCCCTGAATGTATAACCGTCACCGCTCGCTTCGTCGCCATTGCCCATTCTGTCGGCATAAACTCTAGCGCCAATCTTGGCTGGATTTCTTGCATAAGTTTCGTTTAAGGGTTCAGGAAAGTATTTGGGAAATGTTGCTTTCAGGCCATCGGCCGAATAATTCAAATTTTCATAAACCACCTTAAAGCCGCCACTCTCGTGAGCGCATTGCGCAAGGAAATGCGCTAATCTTAAGGCATTGGTTATAGCGGCTATAGAAGGGATCTGGGCAATAACTTCATCGGGAACATGTCCTTTAAGATTGTCCAGGTTAACGCCTGTTGACGATACAGGAAATAGTGTTGCCCATGTGGCGTCACCTACAATGCCATCGGCAGTCAAACCATTTTGCGATTGCCAAGTTTTTACGCTGGCTTCGGTACCTGACCCGAAAATGCCGTCGGCAGTTAAAGCTAACCGAGTTTGGAGTTTTTTAACATCATCACCTGTTGAACCTTTTTTTAATAACATGACATCTTTCCTGTTGATTGTTTTAAATAACGGATAAGCGCATTGCATATGCCCTGATATTGCTATTAGGGGTGTATGCAATGCTTTTTACTACGGTGGTGCGGGAAGTTACAGCTTATTAAATACGGAGAAACAACCGTTTTTTCTAAAACGTCCGGTTTGAGCGGCCGCTCTATTAATTCTTTATGCCGATGCCTTTATACAAAAGGTAAAGGCTGAATAATGTCAGGGTAATAATGAAGCCGCCGGTAATGATGAAGGTCGTTTGAATATCAACATCGGTCACGCCTATCAAACCGTAACGAAAGGCATTGATCATATATAAAATCGGATTCCCCATCGAGATTATCTGCCACAATTCCGGTAGCATATTTACCGAATAGAAAACCCCTCCCAGATAGCTTAACGGGGTTAATACAAAGTTCGGGATAATCGAAATGTCGTCAAAACTTTCTGCGAGTATCGCATTGATAAAGCCCGCCAAAGAAAATACAGTGGCTGTCAGTAGGGCAATTGATAAGGCAATGCCGATATTATTAACCTTAATATCCGTAAATAACAAAGAAATTAACGTTACAACAATACCGACCAGTAATCCGCGGATAATGCCGCCGCCTACATACCCACCCAGAATCACCCAATTGGGTATCGGAGCAACCAGTAATTCTTCAATATTGCGCTGGAATTTGGTTGAGTAAAACGAAGATACGACATTGGCATACGAATGACTGATAACCGACATTAAAATAATACCGGGAACGATGTAATCCATGTAGCTGGCACCGCTGATAGTGCCGATACGATCGCCGATCAGCTTGCCGAAAATCAGGAAATACAGCGCTGTGGTAATGGCCGGAGGCAGCAGTGTTTGCGGCCAGATACGGATAAACCGGAATATTTCCTTGATAACGATGGTTCTAAAAGCAATAGAGTAATTCATTATTTAGCACCTGTTGCTTTTGAGTCTGCGACGTTTGAGTCAATCAAATCCATAAATAACTGTTCCAGTCGATTAGTCTTGTTTTTTAAGCTGGTGACTTCGATGTTCTGAGCGCTTAACTCGCTGAATAGCTTGTTAAGTCCATGCTCTTTAGGTACGGCAACATTAAGTGTTTTGTCGGTTATTAGCTCGATTTGACAGCCTTCAATGACCGGCGCCGCAGCAATAGGTTGAGCCAAATCCAATATAAAATGCTCTATATGCAGTCTCGCTAGTAAACTTGCCATATCGGAATTTTCGACAATCCGTCCGTCATTGATAATAGCGATATTGCGGCACAGGCTTTCCGCTTCTTCCAGATAGTGCGTGGTTAAAATGATAGTCGTGCCTTGCTGATTGACTTCCTGCATCATTTGCCACATGGAGCGGCGTATTTCTATATCGACGCCTGCGGTCGGTTCATCAAGAATCAATAGCTTGGGTGCATGAACCATGGCGCGGGCTATCATGACCCTGCGTTTCATGCCGCCTGACAGGCGCCTGGAAACGGTATCGCGCTTGTCCCATAAATCCATTTGCTTAAGGCAGTATTCGGTACGTTGCAGCGCAAGTTTGCGCGGCGTTCCGTAATAGCCGGCCTGATTGAGTAAAATACTCTTGACGGTATCGAACTGATTAAAATTGACTTCTTGCGGAACCAGGCCGATACAGCTTTTGGCTAAGGCCCGCTCACGTCTTAAGTCATGTCCGAAGATACTGACTGAGCCGCTGGATTCATTGATCAGCGAGCTGATAATGCCTATTGCCGTTGACTTTCCGGCGCCGTTTGGCCCTAGCAAGGCAAAGAAATCACCGGCCTCAACATCAAGATCAATGCCTTTTAAGGCTTCGAAGCCATTATTATAGGTTTTTCTGAGATTACGCAGGGATAATGCATTCATGCTGAAACTAACACTTAACGGAAGCCTTTAAATAAGTTAAATTACGTGCTTCATCCATAGGTTTGGATGGTTAAAACCGTGTGATTTTATCAGATATTAACACGCTTCATAGACAAAACTGGATAGCTCGTGCTGAAGAAACCTCCCGAAACCGTTGCCGCTGTAGACTTAGGGTCTAACAGTTTTCACATGATTGTTTGCAGTTTAACTAACGGTAATTTACAAACTCTCGATCGTCTTAAAGAAATGGTGAGGCTAGCGTCTGGCCTGGACCAAAGGAATTATCTCGATACTGATACTCAGGAAAGGGCTTTAGGATGTTTGGAACGGTTTGGACAAAGGATCCGTGATTTTCCGCCTGGAAGCGTCCGCGTTGTCGGTACCAGTACATTGCGGCAAGCTAAAAATTCACAACAGTTTTTGGAGAAGGCTGAAAAAGCGTTAAACCATCCTATTCACATTATTTCCGGCGTAGAAGAAGCCCGATTGATCTATCAGGGCGTTGCACACAGCCTGGGCAGCAACGCTAATTTGCGTCTGGTGATGGATATAGGCGGCGGCAGCACCGAATACATCATAGGTTCAGGCGATACGCCCAGAGTCAAAGAAAGTACGCCCATGGGTTGCGTAGTGGTCAGTAATGCCTTTTTTAAAGACGGTAAGTTATCCAGGAGTGCATTCACTCGGGCAACTTTGTTCGCCGAACAACAGCTTGAACCGATCCAGAAAGAATTTCAGCGCAAGAACTGGGACGAAGCCATCGGCGCATCAGGCAGTTTAAAAGCTATTGATAAAGTGCTTAAGGCTAAAAACTGGAGCAATAATGGCATAACCATGCAGGGCCTGGAGCAACTTGTCGCCCATCTGAACTTGTGCAATCATGTGAGCGAGCTTAATCTGCCTGAACTCGATCCTGAGCGTCTTCCTGTATTTCCAGGCGGTGTAGCGATCATTTATGCCACCTTCAAAAGCCTGGGCATTGAACAAATGACCGTTTCTGATGGAGCGCTTAGGGAAGGCCTCATTCAGGATTTACTGGGCCGGCTTTACGATCACGATATTCGCTCCGCAACCGTGCATGCCTTGGCTGATCGCTACCACATCGATAAAGAACATGCGGCTCGCGTTAAGCGGACGATCAGTTATATTTTGGATCAATTGGGTGATGATTTCTGGGGGCCTAACTACGAACACGTTGAACAATTTTTAAACTGGGCAGCAGACCTGCATGA
The DNA here is from genome assembly GCF_036845245.1 of Methylobacter sp. Classification (NCBI taxonomy): domain Bacteria; kingdom Pseudomonadati; phylum Pseudomonadota; class Gammaproteobacteria; order Methylococcales; family Methylococcaceae; genus Methylobacter; species Methylobacter sp. The sequence goes on along the minus strand of NZ_DAIUEH010000020.1, from coordinate 71,254 downwards.
GATCGGCCAAGATATCGCCCATAGCCAATACCATAAACACAGCGCGTATGTCATTGAGAACGGGGACTTTGCAGGTTTTTCCAGGCAAGATCAGATGTTGTTGTCGACCATAGTAAGATCACATCGGCGTAAATTTTCCCGCGCGCTTTTCAATCAGTTGCCATTTCCCTGGAATGTTGACGCGCCCAATCTGACCATTATTTTACGGTTATCGGTATTGTTGCATCGCAATCGTCAGGAAAACGACAAGCCCGATTTTAAGATAGCGTTAACTAAATCAAAACTCCGCTTGCAGTTTCCGGATCATTGGCTGGCTCAGGCGCCGCTAACCCATGCCGATTTAATTCAGGAAGCCGATTATTTAAAATCGGCGGGATTCAAACTGGAGTTTTCTTAACCGCCAAATTATGAAGATTTTATTCGGCAGCCACTCTTCTATGAATTATTCACTGCGTACCGCTACGTTGCTCCATGCAGTCGGACGCATTTTGTTATATTGTTTTGGTGCGCTGATAATTTTATGCGTGATGTTGGTTTTTTTTGGTATTGGCGACAAACCCGAGCTTCAAGTGGGGTGGTCGCCTACCCGCGACGATCTGATCAGGGCAAAAAAGATCCTGCATGAAGGTTCTAAAACAAAACCTGACGAGATCGCTATCATTGAGCTAAACGAAGCCGATCTCAATCTGGCCGGCAATTATTTGTTAAACCGCTACAGCAAAAGTGCGGCTGATTTGGATTTTAAAAACGATGAATTGAGGTTTAAAGTCACGATGACTTTGCCTGCAAACAGCCTGGGCAAGTATTTAAACATCAGCTTTAGATTAGGTAATGTTGAAGGTAGTGATCTTCCAGTCATAACCAAATTTAAAGCCGGAAAATTATTGTTGCCGGCCAAATTGGCCGCTTTTGTTATCGATACCTTTATCCAGCATTCATCATTGAATGAATATTTCATTCTGGCAACCCGGCCTCTGAAGGCGGTTAAAATTGACGCGGAAAAACTCACCATCACTTATTATCCGAACAAGGATACATTGATCCAGGCGCGAAATTTCCTGACTCACACCGGCGACAATTCTACGTTGAATATTTACCAGCAAAAACTCGCTGATATCGTTGCCAAACATGACCCGGAATGGCGCTTGTCGCTGGCGGATTTATTACGCCCATTGTTTGAATTGGCTTACCAGCGCTCTACACTGGAAACCGCCATTGATGAAAACAGGTTTGTTATTTCTGCGATCAATGACTATGTCAATAAACAGGAGACAAAAAAGCTCTTGTCCACACCTGATTCCACGCCGGTGGCCGGGCAGCAATATTCGGCTTTTTTATATAAACGTATAGATCTGGCTCAACATTTTATAGGCTCAGCTGCGCTGACTGCATCGGTCAACAAACAAGCTGCACAGATTGCGGGAGAAGAAAAAGAGTTAAGCGACGCGCAAGAGGGTGGCAGCGGTTTCAGTTTTATTGATTTGGCTGCCGATAAAGCCGGCACACGCTTTGGAGAAATGGCGACATCATCGCCGGAAAATGCGCGGAAAATGCAAAAAGCCATGTCCGGAATAAAAGATTACAGCGATTTTATGCCCGATCCCCGAGATCTCCCGGAACACATGAATGAGGCAGACTTTAAGCAACGCTATGAATCGGTAAACAGCCCCGTCTACCAGGAACTCTCAAAGCAAATCGATGCCCGTATTTCAGCGACACCTATTTACAGCATAGAATAAAAAAGGGAGCGCTTGGCTCCCTTTTATGTTTCAGCTGTTTCCGAATCAAGTTTAATTAAAGGTAGAATCCGGTGTGCTAGGTAGAGTCGGCATTTTTTGTTTAGGAAACTCGCCGGTCAAGCCATTCAAAAAAGCCACGATATCGGCAGTTTCTTCTTTGGTTAAATCCTTACCCAATTGCAGCTTGGCCATCAAAGTCACCGCTTTGTCCAACGTTTTAACCGAACCGTTGTGGAAATAAGGTGCGGTCAGAGCGATGTTGCGTAAAGTCGGCACCTTCCACAAATGTTCATCGGTCGGATTTTTGCTGACTTCCGCTAGACCTTTATCCTTGCTGAAATGATGTTGCGCTTCAAAATAGCCGTTGGGGATTACAGGGAACTTCTGGAGCATGCCTGGACCGTTAAATGCCGGGCCGCTATGGCAATGGGTGCAACCTAATTCCGCAACTTTCTCCATGCCGCGAACCTGTTGCGCCGATAAGGCTGATTTATCGCCGGCAACATACTTATCATAAGAACTGTTAGGCGTAATCAAGGTTCTTTCATAAGCCGCAATGGCTTTAGTGACAGCGTCTTTAGTAATGGTATCCGTACCAAAAGCATGTTCAAAAGGCAGCTTATAACCTTCAATCGACCTCAAGCGCGCGACAACCTCATCCCAGTTTTTCATGCCCATTTCAATCGGATTGGTTACAGGGCCTGCCGCTTGGTCTTCCAGGCTTGCCGCTCGGCCATCCCAAAATTGGACTGCATTAAACGCTGAATTCCAAACTGTCGGTGCACTGCGTCCTCCTGTTTGACCGTTAACGCCCATAGCCGTCGCTCTATTATCTTCACCGCCCAACATGGTGTTATGACAAGAGGAACAGGAAACCGTGCCGGTAGAAGATAAACGCGGATCATGATAGAGCATTTGACCTAACTCGACTTTAGCCGCAGTAGTAGGGTTATCAGCAGGTGCATCAACCTGTGTCGGCAAAGCTTCCCAGGCCGAAGCGACTGAAACTGAACTTGCTAACGCCAACGCGGTAACCAGCGAACGAATTTTAAACATACCATACTCTCCAATATTATTAATGTTATTAATGTGAGAGGAACCGTAAAGGCCGGTAGCCTTACTGCACATCCAATAGGATTGTAAGATATGCAGCGGATAAGGTACAACCAAATTTCCTTACGCGGGTTTAACCGCCAATAGTTATGTTGCATCCTCAAAAAATACAGGCCAAACCTGTCTGAGCGGCAAGTTGATACCTTGATTAGTTATATATCAAAAATCCGAATGCCTGAATGGCCCGGGAATATTGCAGTTCTTTACTGTGTTAATCGGCATCAACGATGACGAGGTATGGGGGGGCGGCTATCTGTGATTTGTATGTGGTTATACAGCCGTTGGCTGAGAACGGGTGCTTTGGAAGTGGAAAAACAGGTGCGCCAGGCTGGAAAGCATCTGTTTCGTGCAGTTAGGATTTATCATAAATACTTATCTTTCATTACCGGTCAACGGTGGTTTACACTGTTGCTTAATCCTCGGCCGGTTTTTTGCGCGGTAAACTTAGCGTAAAAGCGAGGAGATGAACAGCTTACAGCGTCATATCGCTACGTGCAAAGATGCGGTTCTTTTGCCTTGTCCCTGTTTGACGCTTCTTTTTGTTATGAACGTTACATTGCAACAGGTGATTAATAATGCGCAAAATAATAATCAACCAAGCCGCTGAAAATACCCCCTCTTCCGATCCGAATTTTCTGAATCTGGAGCATCTGGCCCAAGTAGAGTTTACCTCGGAGTGCCTTGAACATCCTGTCGAGTCTGCCTTATCACTGGCCGAAGATTCGGGCGCAGGATGGCAAGCGGCATGCGCCGGCGAGCAAACGATCCGTCTTGTTTTTGACCAGCCCCACACTATTGAACATATTTTTCTGGTGTTCGATGAGCCGCAACAGTCGCGCACTCAAGAATTTGTCCTTCTCTGGTTAATGGATAAAGAAGAGGCTTACCGGGAAATTTTACGTCAGCAATACCATTTTTCCCCTCCGAACACAACGCGCGAAATCGAGCATTATCAGGTCCGGCTTAATCAATTAAAGGTGTTGGAGTTAAGAATAATTCCAGACATCAGTGGCGGTGAAGCCTGCGCCGGACTTAAACAGTTGCGTCTAGCGTAAATGCCGCTTCTAATAGTCATGGCTGTCTAAGTAATTACATCCGATAGCTAAACAAATAATAATAAAAATAGCATGAGCTTATGGGCTTATAGCTAAATTAACTAAAGAGGAGGGGTAGTTATGATGTTTCCAACATCCGCATCAGTTGTTATCGCATTGTTGATGGGTATTGTCGGCGGCGCATTCGTGATCTGGGAATTACGGCGCGTGCTTGGCTATGATCAAGGTAATGAAGCCATGCAAGCCATTGCAAAGGCTATTCAAGAAGGATCGGCGGCTTTTTTGTCGCGTGAATATCGCGTCATAGCGATTTTCGTCGCGATTGTCGCAACGGTTATTTCTATATTTTTACAGTGGCAGACCGCGTTCTGTTTTGTGGTGGGTGCGATTGCGTCGGCAGGCGCAGGCTACTTGGGGATGTATGTGGCGGTTCGCGCCAACGTCCGAACCGCAGCAGCGGCCGGCCGTAATCTTCATGAAGGGTTGCGCGTTGCTTTTGGCAGCGGTTCTATCATGGGTATGGCGGTAGTCAGTTTTAGCCTGATCGGCATGACGGTATTGTTTTTGATATTTAACGGCAACCCCAATCAATTAACCTATATTACCGGCTTCGGTTTTGGCGCCAGCAGCATTGCTCTGTTTGCAAGGGTCGGCGGCGGCATTTATACCAAAGCCGCCGATGTGGGCGCCGACTTGGTCGGTAAGGTCGAACAAGGTATCCCCGAAGATGATCCGCGTAATCCGGCCGTCATTGCCGATAATGTGGGCGATAATGTGGGCGATGTTGCGGGCATGGGGGCTGACTTATTTGAAAGCTACAGCGGTTCTATTATTGCGGCTGCAACATTAGGTGCCGCATTGGGCGCAAAGTCGCCGGCGTTTATCGGCTTGCCTTTTCTGGTTGCCGCTGTCGGCATCATTGCCAGTCTTTTCGGTATTTATATGGTGACTGGCGAAGAACAAAAACAGTCGGAAAACGGCAAGGATTCTGTTATCGCCCGCATCCTCCGCTTTGTCGGGCAATATGTGATAAAAATTGACGAAAACGCCAGTCTGGACGATTTATTGAAAGCGTTGCGCCATTCCGTTTGGGGCGCTTCGGTAATAATTTTGGGGCTTTCTTTAGTTGCTATATTGATTTCTGGCGTCAGTTTCAATTATTGGCTGGTAATACTGGTCGGTTTGGTAGCGGGTAACGCTATCGCTTATGTGACCGAATATTACACATCCTATACGGAAAAACCTACACAGGCCATTGCCCATGCTACGCAAACCGGCGCGGCAACAACCATTATCCAAGGTTTGGCCGTGGGTATGATGAGCACGGTGTTTCCGGTGCTGATTGTCTCGGTAGCTATCTTGCTGAGTATATGGCTGGGTCATAAAGCCGACGGTAGTCTCGCCGCGGGCCTTTATGCAGTTGCTTTGGCGGGTGTGGGTATGCTCAGTACCTTGGGCGTTACGTTGGCGACAGATGCTTATGGCCCGGTTGCCGATAATGCGGGCGGCATTGCCGAAATGAGTCATTTGCCTGCTGAAGTGCGCCATCGTACCGACGCGCTGGATAGCTTGGGCAATACGACTGCCGCAACCGGTAAAGGCTTTGCGATTGGTTCGGCGGTGCTAACGGCGTTGGCCTTATTGGCCGCTTATGTGACGGCCGCTAAAATCGATAATTTGAATATTCTGGGGCCTACCATGTTGCCGGGTATTTTGATTGGCGCGATGATGCCTTATTTGTTTTCCGCGCTGACAATGATGGCGGTGGGTAAAGCGGCGCACGAGATTGTTGTTGAGGTGCGTCGTCAGTTTCGTGAAATTCCAGGCTTGATGGAAGGCACTGGGCAGCCTGATTACGCAACTTGTGTCGGTATCAGTACGGAAAGCGCTTTGCGTGAAATGATTTTGCCGGGTTCATTGGCGGTTGTTGTGCCGCTGGTAGTGGGGCATGTGTTGGGTAAAGAAGCTCTTGCGGGGATGCTGGTCGGTACCATGTCTTCCGGTTTCCTGCTGGCGGTGATGATGGCAAATGCCGGTGGCGCTTGGGACAATGCGAAAAAATGGATTGAAACAGGGCAATTTGGGGGTAAGGGTTCGGATTCCCACAAAGCCGCTGTGGTCGGCGATACTGTGGGGGACCCGTTTAAAGATACCAGCGGTCCGTCTTTAAATATTTTAATTAAGCTGATGACTATAGTCAGTCTTGTTTTTGCTACTTCATTCGGTTCGGGGTGGTTTAACTTTTAAAAAACGCATCCATTTTGGTTATGCCATTTGCCTGATTGTAGGATTAGGCAGGTGGCAATCCCTGATACAGGGGTGTTACTAAGTTTTGAAATCTAACCTGAGAGGTTGATATGTTTAAACGGCTGATCGTTTTGTTCATGATGACTGTTTTGTCCGGCTGCGGTTATAACACGCTACAGTCCGGTGATGAGGCCATTAAAGCGGCATGGGCGGAGGTGCTAAACCAGTATCAGCGCCGCGCTGATCTGGTGCCTAATCTGGTGAATGTGGTAAAGGGTTATGCGGCTCATGAAAAGGATGTGCTGACCGAAGTGACCGAGGCTCGCGCCAAGGTCGGGTCATTGCAGGCCACACCTGAACTGGTTAATGATGAACAGGCGTTCCAGAAGTTTATTGCTGCCCAAGGGCAAATGACCAGTGCAATTTCACGGCTGCTGGGGGTCGCGGAAAACTATCCGCAATTGAAAGCCGACGGTCTGTTTCGTGATTTACAAGCGCAGCTGGAAGGTACGGAAAATCGTATTACCGTGGCGCGCAATCGTTATATTGCCGCAGTCAAGGATTACAATATTACTGTGCGCTCTTTTCCTTCCAATCTTACCGCGATGATGTTCGGCTATAAGGCAAAGCCGAGCTTCACCGTAGAAAATGAACAAGCTATTGCAAAGCCGCCGATAGTGGATTTTGGTGCGCCTGCAACGACTACTGGTCATTAATATGTTATCTGCAATATTTCTCCGGGCTCGCTACGGTGCCTTATTTTTCCCGCTGTTATTTTGCATGATGGCTTGGGCGATGGTTGGCGTTCCTGAGTTATCCAGTCGTGTCACGGATCTTACTGGCACGCTCAGTGCTGAACAGGTCTCCGCGCTGGAAAATAAGTTGGCGGCATTTGAAGCTAAAAAAGGCAGTCAGATTGCTGTGTTAATCGTCCCTACCACCCAACCAAAAGATATAGCTGAATTCGGTATAGAGGTTGCTGATTTGGCGCAAATCGGCCGTAAAGGCATTGATGACGGTGTTATCCTGATAGTGGCAAAAGACGATCGAAAGTTACGGCTGGAAGTTGGCTATGGCCTTGAGGGAGTGATTCCCGACGCAATTGCCAAAAGAGTGATAGCCGAGACTATTACGCCGCATTTTAAGGAAGGTGACTACGCGGGCGGCATTAATGCCGGGGTTGATCAGTTAATGACGTTGATCGAAGGAGAGGTGTTACCTGCGCCGTCTGAAAGTTCGGGTGAAAATCTGGGCGAAGGGTCTTTTCTGTTCATTTTGATTGGCGGCTTAATTGCAGGTTTTGTGCTGTCAGTCATGATGGGGCGAGTCATGGGAGGTCTGCTGGCGGGGCTGGGTAGCGGCCTGATGGCTGCACTGGTTTTGGGGTTGGCATTTTCGATAGCGGTATTTGTTGGGTTAATGGTTTTTTTTATCGTCGGAGTTCGTTCAACAGGCGGACGCGGTTGGTCTAATCGCGGCGGCTTTGGCGGCAGTAGTGGCGGCGATTCATGGGGCGGTGGTGGCGGTCGTTTTGGTGGGGGAGGGGCATCAGGATCATGGTAAATATTAAACGTTGGTTTCGTCATGCCTTTATTCTACCGTGGCGTTGGCGCATGTTATTTCCCAAGGCCGTGCTTGGAGAAATAGAAGAAGCAGTAAAACACTCTGAGCATCAGCACGGCGGCGAGCTTCGTTTTGCTGTTGAAAATGCACTTGCACTGGGCCAGGTTTGGCGTGGTATATCGGCTCGTCAACGTGCGATAGATGTGTTTTCAAATTTGCGGGTCTGGGATACTGAACAAAATAGCGGCGTTTTGATTTATTTGCTGTTGGCGGATAGGGAAGTTCATATTATCGCAGACCGGGGTATTGCCAAGTACGTAGAGCAAGTCGAATGGGATGCTATAGCGAAAGCTATGCAGAAAGAATTCAAGCGTGGTAATTTCCTGAGCGGATCGTTGCAGGGCATCGAACATATTACGGTGTTGCTGGCTACTCATTTTCCGCCCGGTGCAGATAATCCCAATGAGCTTTCGAATAAGCCTGTTATCGTTAAGAGCTGAATTTTTGCTTTTATTGGCTAAAGATCGGGTTTTTAATTCGATCTACTCATAGTAGAGTATGTTATTTAGGATTTGACGAATTTGTTGTTTCCATATACCATTGCGCGGTTATGTTAGCTCGATTACCTGAATATATAGATCCCTTGCACTTAGCTGATAAGCGTGGTGAATTAAAGGGGCAAATACCTGTAAGTAGCTTGGATCGTTTGGCAGATATCCTGTTTAACGATACAGGAGCTGTAACTGTGGAACTTTTTTTTGGTCGGGAAGGAAGATTAGCCACAGTTGAAGGGCAAATAGAAGCGGTTCTGGAACTTGAATGCCAAAGCTGCTTACAGATGTTGCAATGGCCTGTCAAAAGTACTGTCAAGCTGGGTATTGTTACTTCGTTGGATCAAGCGGACAGATTGCCCGAGGATTATGAACCGTTGTTAGTCGACGAGGAGAAAATCCTTTTAAAGAATATTGTTGAAGACGAGTTGTTACTTATTTTGCCTACATTCCCTAAGCATCAGCATCATTGTTTCGATCAAAAGTCGGATGATTCCAAGGTGGATTCTTTACAAAATAAACAGCAGTCCTCTACCGAAAACCCTTTTTCCATTTTAGCTAAATTAAAAAACACTGGAGATTTATAATGGCCGTACAAAAAAGTAAAGTAACGCGTTCAAGACGCGGTCAACGTCGTTCACACGATGCATTAACAGGCAGAACCTTGTCTCAAGATCCACTGACAGGTGAAACTCATATCCGTCACCATGTTACTCCAGATGGTTTCTTTAAAGGTCGCCAAATTGTAAGCAACGGCGAAGAAGATTAATCAATCTTTCCACCTTGCAGCATGATGAATGCCGAAGTTGATCAAATTAGGTCAGGTTCGGCTTTTTTATAATAACTCAGGAGTCATCCGTAAGCGTGAGCCTAACAATTTCGATTGATGCAATGGGCGGGGATTACGGTCCTGAAGTCACCATTCCTGCATCATTGGATTGTTTAAAGAACAATCCAGACTTAAAGCTGATCTTAGTGGGCGATGAAGCTGTTCTCAAGCCACAGTTAGCCCAGGCATTAATTAATTACCAAGATAGACTTACCATTCAGCACGCATCCCAATGCGTCGGAATGGATGAATCTCCATCCAAAGCGCTAAAAAATAAAAAAGATTCGTCAATGCGGGTTGCTATCAATCTGGTTCATGACGGGCGCGCGGATGCTTGTGTGAGTGCCGGCAATACCGGGGCTTTAATGGCGACTGCCCGTTTTGTACTTAAAATGATTCCCGGTATTGACCGGCCCGGAATCATTTCCACATTGCCGTCAATTAACGGACATACCCATGCGCTTGATTTGGGAGCGAATGTGGATTGCACAGCGGAACACCTTTTTCAATTTGCAGTGATGGGTGCTGAGTTGGTTAAGGCGGTGGAAAACATCGATAATCCGAAAGTAGGCCTGTTAAATATTGGCGAAGAGGACATGAAAGGTAATGAGCAAGTTAAAGCTGCTGCAAAATTACTGGAAAATTCATCGTTAAACTACATAGGCTATGTAGAGGGCGATTCTTTAAATGCAGGTCATATTGAGGTTGATTTAATTGTCGCCGATGGTTTTGTTGGCAATGTCGCGCTTAAATCTATTGAAGGCGCGGCCAAAATGATTGGTACTGCATTGAAAGAGGCTTTTGGTAAAAACATTTTAACCAAGTTGGCGGGATTGCTGGCCTATCCGGTACTTAAGTCATTTAAAAAACGCATCGATCCGCGCTTATATAATGGAGCGAGCTTTTTAGGGTTACGCGGATTGGTTATTAAAAGCCATGGGGGCGCTGATGTGCTGGCGTTTAAAACGGCTATTCATCTCGCTGAAATTGAAATAAAAAAAGATGTTATTAGAAAAATAAGCGAGCAAGTCGAGAAAACTTTAGCTCTGAGAGAGAATGCATGACTCGTTATTCAAGAGTAATCGGTACCGGTGGTTATTTGCCGGAAGAAGTTCGTACAAATGAACAAATATCACAAACTGTTGATACTTCCGATAGCTGGATTATTGAGCGAACCGGCATTAAAAGCCGTCGTATTGCCGGGACTGATGAAACCGCTTCAAGCATGGCTGAAATTGCCGCAAGACAAGCCATAGAAGCGGCGGCTTGTGATCCCGATGAAATTGACCTGATTATTGTTGCGACCGGAACGCCTGATCGTGTTTACCCTAGTACAGGCTGTTTACTGCAACGACGCTTAGGTATTAAAAACTGCGTCGCTTTTGACGTGCAAGCTGCATGCTCAGGTTCAATTTTTGCGTTAAGCATTGCCGATCAATATATAAAATCAGGCGCAGCCAAGAAGGTACTTGTTGTAGGATCGGAAATCTGCTCTCGTCTTGTTGACTGGACGGATAGGGGTACCTGTATCCTGTTCGGTGATGGTGCGGGAGCAGTATTACTGAGCGCGTCCGATGAAGCCGGTATTTTATCGACGCATATTCATTCTGACGGTGAATATGAAGATCTGTTGTATTGTCCAAATCCTCAGGCCGCTGCTGAGGCGAATAAGGACGAGGCCGGTTACATCAATATGCGCGGTAACGAAGTGTTCAAGGTGGCTGTTAATACGCTGGGTCGCATAGTCGATGAAACCTTGGCTGCAAATAACATGCAGCAATCCGATGTTGACTGGTTGGTGCCTCATCAGGCGAATATGCGGATTATTGCGGCGACAGCAAAAAAATTAAAAATGTCCATGGATCATGTTATTTTGACCCTTGAAAATCAGGGCAATACCTCATCTGCATCTGTATTGCTAGCCCTCAATGAAGGTGTTCGGGACGGTCGCATTCAACGCGGGCAAGTCGTGTTGCTTGAAGCGTTTGGGGCAGGATTCACTTGGGGTTCTGCGTTAATTAAATATTAAAAGCGTGTTGAAATGAATAACCAGATTTATAACTTAGCTTTTGTTTTCCCCGGACAGGGCTCGCAATCTGTTGGTATGCTAACAGATTTGGCCGCGGCCTATCCTGAGGTAAAGCATGTTTTTGAGCGGGCATCCGATGCGCTGGGCAAAGATTTATGGTCTCTTGTTGCAGAAGGTTCAGAGGAAGAGCTTAATCAAACGCACAACACCCAACCTGCGATGCTTGCCGCCGGTGTGGCTGTTTGGGAGGTTTGGTGTAAGCACAGTAATATTCGTCCTGCATGGATGGCAGGTCACAGCTTGGGTGAATATACCGCCTTGGTTTGTTCTGAGGCCATGTCGTTTGAAGATGGCATAAAACTGGTTGCAGCAAGAGGGCGACTGATGCAGGAAGCAGTACCTCCCGGCGTTGGTGCAATGGCGGCAATTTTAGGTCTTGAAGATCACCAAGTCGTTCAGGTTTGTGCAAATGCGGCTGAGGACGAAATAGTTTCAGCGGTCAATTTCAATTCTCCGGGACAGGTGGTTATTGCGGGCAACGTTGCTGCTGTTGAAAGAGCAATGCTTGCGGCAAAAGCAGCGGGTGCCAAACGAGCGGTATTGTTGCCGGTCAGTGTTCCTTCGCATTGCGCATTAATGGAGTCGGCAGCTAAAAAACTGGATGAGCAGCTGCAAGATACTGTCATTGATACGCCTAAAATGACGTTGATTCATAATGTGGATGTCGCATCGCACAGCGCGCCTGAAGTTATCCGTAACGCATTAAAAGAACAGCTCTATAAACCGGTGCGTTGGGCTGACAGTATCAAGTTTATGCATGATCAGGGTGTCACCTGTTTTGTTGAATGCGGTCCGGGTAAGGTGTTGGTTGGATTGAACAAACGTATTGCCAAGGATGCCGAACAACTGTCTATTTACGATCAGGCAACATTAAATAAAGTATTGGAGCAATTCAATGGATAAGCAAATCGCTTTAGTAACGGGTGCCAGTCGTGGCATCGGTCGGGCAATTGGAGAAAGATTGGCTAAGGATGGTTTTTTTGTTATCGGTACGGCTACTACAGATAACGGAGCTGATTCAATTTCCGCCTATCTGGGAGAAAATGGTAAAGGCCTAAAGCTTGATGTCGCCAATCCGGACTCCATTGCAGGAGTCATGAAAATTATTAATGACGAGTTTGGGGCGCCGGCCGTACTGGTTAATAATGCCGGTATTGCCCGTGATAATTTGTTGATGCGCATGAAAGACGAAGAGTGGGATGATATTATCAATACCAATCTGACTTCGGTTTTTCGTATGAGCAAAGCAGTGCTGCGCGGCATGATGAAAGCCAAAACAGGGCGTATTATTAATATTTCATCCGTAGTTGGTTCGACCGGTAACGCAGGGCAGGCAAATTACGCTGCTGCAAAAGCCGGGATGGTTGGGTTTGCCAAATCCATGGCTAAAGAAGTGGGTTCGCGCAATATTACTATTAACACAGTGTCTCCTGGATTTATTGATACTGATATGACCAAGGAGTTGAGTGATGATATTAAAAGTAATCTGTTGTCATCTATTCCTCTGTCTCGTTTGGGGAAGGCCGAAGAAATTGCGCATACGGTTTCATTTTTGGCTTCTGAAGGCGCTGCCTATATCACTGGTGAAAATATCCATGTAAATGGTGGCATGTTTATGCCATGAGGTGTTGCCTATAGGCCGTATAGTATGTTCATGCCTTAATATTGTGACATTGTCGCAATATAAAGTATAATTCCCCCGCCGTCTGGAATTTCCGGAGACGGAATTTCAAATAAAATTAATAACAATACTATTGTAGTTCTCGGATTAGACGCCGGGAAACTTACATTGTTTGAGGACAATAATTATGAGTAACATTGAAGAACGAGTAAAAAAGATTGTTGCAGAACAATTGGGTGTTAAAGAAGATATCGCTACTGATGCTTCATTTGTAGATGATCTTGGTGCTGATTCTCTTGATACAGTTGAACTCGTCATGGCTCTTGAAGAAGAATTCGAATGCGAAATTCCAGACGATGAAGCTGAAAAAATAACAACTGTTCAGCAAGCTATCGATTACGTAGTAAAAAACGCTTAAAACTCATCTTTTAGTTGATGAGCTTGTAGGTTGGGTTACGACTGCATGGATGCAGAAGATAGAGCAGTACAGGAGCAATTGCCGACATAGAAGGCAAAGCAACGCACGGAGCAATTGCCAAACGTAGCGTAACCCATACTTAGTGCTTCGATATCAAGTTGCGATGCACTATCCAGCCTATATAACGAACTCTTTATTCCCTCCTTTATTTTTCTTACGGTAAATCACATTGAGCAAACGTCGAGTTGTAATAACTGGATTAGGCGCAATCACGCCTTTAGCTAACACGGTTCCAGAAACATGGGACGGTATTATTAATGGTAAAAGCGGCATAAGCCCAATTGATTCCTTCGACATTTCTTCTTTTGCAACCACATTTGGCGGCGTTATAAGAAATTTCGATATTAGCCAGTATATTCCCGAAAAAGATGCCAAACGTATGGATGGTTTTATTCATTATGGTATTGCCGCAGGTTGTCAGGCTATTGAAGATTCAGGTATTGAAGTAACCGAGGCTAATGCCGAACGTATCGGTGTTGCTATCGGATCGGGTATAGGTGGTATTACCGGTATTGAAGAATGTTACGCGCTTTATGATAAGAGCGGTCCACGCCGTATCTCTCCATTCTTTGTCCCTGGTAATATTATCAACATGATTTCAGGCAACCTTTCAATCAAATATGGATTAAAAGGTCCAAATTATGCCATTGTTACAGCGTGTTCAACAGGCACGCATAATATTGGCGATGCAGCACGATTAATTAAGTATGGCGATGCTGATGTAATGATTGCGGGTGGCGCTGAACGCTGTACCACATCACCGACGGCAATGGGCGGTTTTGCTTCGGCAAAAGCTTTGTCCCGCCGCAATGATAATCCGCAAGCCGCCAGTCGTCCTTGGGATAAAGACCGTGACGGCTTCGTACTAAGCGATGGCGCAGGTGTTGTGGTTCTAGAAGAACTGGAGCATGCTAAAGCGCGCGGTGCAAAAATTTATGCTGAATTGGTAGGCTTTGGCATGAGCGGTGACGCTTATCACATGACTACACCTTCAGTCGGTGGCGAAGGCGCTGCACGTTGCATGAAGAATGCGCTACGTGATGCCGGTTTAAATGTCGATGCTGTCGATTATATTAATGCACACGGCACATCAACGCCGGCTGGCGATGTGGGCGAAACTCAGGCGATGAAAGCGGCATTGGGCGACCACGCCTATAAAGTTGCCGTCAGCTCGACAAAGTCTATGATCGGTCATTTATTAGGTGCTGCGGGCGGTATTGAAGCAGTGCTGACCGCATTGAGTATCAAAAACCAAATCGCGCCACCGACCATCAATCTGGAAAATCAAGATCCGGAATGTGATTTGGATTTTGTGCCGAATACTGCAAGAAATATGAAGATCGATGTGGCTATGTCCAATTCGTTTGGTTTTGGTGGTACTAACGGCTCGTTAGTTTTTAAACGCTATGAGTAATTAGCCTTGTAGGTGGGCAATGCTTTTTTGCCCACCTTTGCCATAACGCCATTTATCCTGCATGGGTACTATCCGGCTAGAAAAAATGATTCTCATCAATGGTGAAAGCAGGGAGCATATTGAAATAGCTGATCGTGGTTTCCAGTACGGAGATGGATTATTCGAAACCATCGAAGTCAGAAACGGACAAGCTGTTTTTCTTGAGCGCCATTTGGAACGGCTCAATGCAGGCTGCCAACGGCTTTTCATACCTTTTCAGGATACAGAATTACTACGTTTTGAAGCTGGAGAGCTTTGCCGCCGATGGGCTTTGGGTATTCACTCCCGTCAGGCTGTGCTTAAAATCATAATCACACGCGGTTCGGGTGGCCGAGGTTATCGCCAACCCGATGTGATTCGACCTACCCGCGTATTAAGTCTTCATCCTTATCCCGATTATCCTGAAATATACCGAGAGCAGGGCATAGTTGCCCGTATTTGCGCAACCCGTTTAGGCTTGAATTCCACCCTGGCAGGTATTAAACACCTGAACCGGCTTGAGCAAGTCATGGCCAGAGCTGAATGGAATAACTCCGCGATTCAGGAAGGACTTATGCTCGATGTCAATGATCATGTCATTGAAGGAACAATGACTAATCTGTTCTATATTAAAAATAATAGCCTTTATACCGCAGTGCTGGCTCAATCAGGTGTGGCCGGTATTATGCGCGGCATGATAATGAGGATTTCAGCTGACCATGGCCTTTCGATAATTGAACATGTGTTTACGACAGATGAGCTGTTTTCGGCTGATGAAGTATTCGTCTGTAATTCAATTATTGGCATTTGGCCGGTCAAGCAAATCGATACTACGCACTTTTCAGTGGGTCCTATAACCAAAAGTATCCAAACGCAGATGGACAGGTTGATCAATAATGAAAAATAGAATCATTGGTTTAATCTTGTTGATCTTAATGTTTGTCGGCGGCTGGATGTGTATAGACTATCAAAATGCATTTCATAGTCCTGCGCTGGTTAATAAGACCGTTTATATAGAAATTGAAAAAGGCGACTCGCTTGACCTCATTAGCGATAAGCTTGTAGCCCAAAAATTATCTGTTAAGCCGTTCTGGTTTAAAGTCATCGCTTTTCAGGAAAATGCACTCAAAAAAATCAAAACAGGCGAGTACGAGTTAACTTCCGGTTTAACTATACCTCAAATATTAGCGTTATTCGTACAGGGAAAAACCAAGCAGCACATCATTACTTTTCCTGAAGGCTGGAGTTTTAAGGAAATACTGCATGAAATTGAGCAAGATCCTAATCTTGAGCATACTTTAAACGGTGTCGATTTTGGCAGTATCATGGCCAAATTCAAGTCTGACATGCCGTCGCCTGAAGGTTTGTTTTTTCCCGATACTTATTTTTTTGAAAAACATACCTCCGATGTGTCTTTATTAAAAAGAGCCTACGACAGAATGCAGCAGGTTTTGCAACAGGAATGGCACAATAAAACGGAAGGGCTGCCATTTAAAACACCCTATGAAGCCCTGATTCTTGCTTCGATCGTAGAAAAAGAAACCGCGGCAGTTACTGAAAGACCGGTCATAGCGGGTGTGTTTATTCGCAGGCTGGAACAGAATATGTTGTTGCAAACTGATCCTACCGTTATTTACGGCATGGGTGAAAGTTATCAGGGCGATATTAAATCTAAAGATTTGACCACAACTACACCGTACAATACCTATGTTATTAGCGGTTTGCCGCCAACGCCGATTGCGATGCCCGGACGCGATGCATTATATGCCGTTCTGCATCCCGATAAGGGTGACAGCCTTTATTTTGTGGCTCGTGGTGACGGAACGCATGTATTTTCTGCAACCTTAAAAGACCATATAACAGCTGTCGACAAATTTCAAAGGAACAAAAAATGATCCGAGGGAAGTTTATTACACTGGAAGGTGGGGAAGGCGTCGGTAAAACCACTAACTTGGCCTTTATAAAAGACTACTTAGAGCAACATAACATCACTGTCGTTGTTACGCGCGAGCCCGGCGGCACCAAGCTTGCTGAAAAAATACGTCAATTATTGTTGGACAACAAAAGCGAGGCTATTTCAGAACAGGCCGAGTTATTGATGATGTTTGCAGCCAGAGCCCAGCATATCAAACACGTTATTGAACCGGCTTTGGCGCAAGGGAAATGGGTGCTTTGCGATCGGTTCACCGATGCCACCTACGCCTATCAGGGCGGAGGGCGGAACATGAAAATCAGTACCATAAAATGGCTTGAGAACTTGGTGCAAGGCACATTAAGGCCTGATTTAACCCTGTTATTGGATGCGCCGGTTGAGATAGGCATAGAGCGTGTCAGAAAGCGCGGGGCTTTTGATCGTTTCGAGTCGGAAAAAGTCAGCTTTTTTGAAAGCGTCAGGCGGGCTTATTTATTACAGGCCGAACTGTATCCCGAGCGCATCAAGCTAATAAAAGCCAACCAGCCGTTAATTGATGTGCAAAGAGCTATTACAGATGTTATTCGGAGTTTGTTTGGTTTGTGCGCCTTGAATTGCCCTACGTCTTCCCGCCACGGCACCACAAAATGACTGTGCCAAACCGGTTGTTACCCTGGCACCAGCAAAGCTGGGATCATCTGTGCGGTTACATTGTGCAAAAACGCATTCCTCAAGCCTTGCTCATCACCGGCAATAAAGGTCTGGGGAAACAACAGCTGGCCAATCAGTTCGCGGTTGCCCTGTTTTGTGCTACACCGCAGACCAATGGTATGGCTTGCGGTCTTTGCAGCAGCTGCCTGCTGGTTAATGCCGAAACTCATCCCGATTTTATCCAGGTGCGGCCCGAAGAACCCGGCAAAGGTATTAATATCGGGCAGATACGCAGCCTGGTTACCCGGTTGACCTTAAAACCGCAGTTTGATACTTATCGCGTTGTTATCATTAATCCGGCCGACAATATGAATAATGCGGCGGCTAATGCATTCTTAAAATGCCTTGAAGAGCCGACAGAGCGTACTGTTATCATATTGATCAGCGAAAAACCGGCCAAATTACCGGCGACTATCATTAGCCGCTGCCAGAAATTGGCCTTAGCTTCGCCGGATAAAGAAACGGTAATCGATTGGCTGGCCAAGACATTGCAGTGCGATGCCGCAACGAATAAAACATTGTACTGCAACGTTTCTTTAGCGCAGGGGGCGCCTTTATTGGCACTGGATTATGCCAATGACGGCACACTCAAGTTACATAATGAATGTTTCAATGCGTGGTTGGCGATAGCAAAGCAGCTTAAATCTCCTGTGATTATTGCCGAAGACTGGCACAAGCTACCCGCATCGCCGTTAATATTCTGGATTACATCCTGGATTATCGACTTGATTAAGTGTTTTTATCAAACCAAGGTCGAGAATTTATATAACCCGGACTTAAATCAACAATTGCAAGAACTGTCCCAGCGGCTAGAATTAAAAGGTCTTTATAGATTGTATGATCTATTATTGGCAAGCCGGCAACGGCTAGATACGCAAATAAACAAGCAGCTCTTGTTTGAAGAAATTCTAATACAATGGCACGAACTTAACCGGAGTAAATGACCATGGCAGATGCAGGGCCCGGACAAGGCATATTGTCCCTTTCGATTAAAGATAAAAACGCTTTGTATGCAGCCTATATGCCTTTTGTGATTAACGGCGGGCTGTTCATTCCCACTAATCGTGAGTATGAAATGGGGCAGGAAGTTTTTATGCTGCTCAATTTAATGGACGAAACCGAGCGCTTACCGATAGCCGGTAAAATAATCTGGATAACTCCACCCGGTTCGGAAGGTTATAGAGCCAGTGGCGTTGGCGTACAATTTAGCGACCAAGATGGCGGCATGTCGCGTAACAAAATAGAAAACTATCTGGCCGGTTCTTTAGAAAATGATCGTTCGACGCATACTATGTGAATCATCATCCGTAAGGGCGAGTCAAAATTGCCCTTAGTCACCCCGTACTTGCCCTTTCTTTTTTAAACTTGACAACAAACCATGCTAATAGACTCTCACTGCCATCTGGATCGCATCGATTTGGCGCCGTATCAAAATGATTTTTCCTGTTTCATGCGCGAAGCGGCAAACAGCCAAATCGAACACCTGTTATGTATTTCGATAGATTTGGAATCCTATCCGGCAATGCTGGCTTTGGTAACGCCTTATCCGCAAATATCCGTGACCGTGGGTGTACATCCTAATGTTCAGGATGGTCAAGATCCCAGTGTCGAAGAGCTGATCGCTTTAGGCCAACCCGACAAAGTCATCGGCATAGGCGAGACCGGCCTGGATTATTTTCGCAGCGAAGGTGATTTAGGCTGGCAACATCAACGTTTCAGGAATCATATTAACGCGGCGAAAGCGTTGAAAAAGCCGTTGATTATCCATACCCGTGAAGCTAAATTCGATACTCTACGTATACTGGAAGAAGAGGGAGCTGGAGAAGTGGGGGGGATTATCCACTGTTTCACCGAAGATTGGGAATTTGCCAAAGCAGCGTTGGATTTGAATTTTTATATTTCCTTCTCCGGTATCGTCACCTTTAATAGTGCTAAGGAAATCCAGGAAGTTGCTAAAAAAGTACCCGAAGACCGATTCCTTATCGAAACCGACTCACCCTATCTAGCGCCAGTACCCTTTCGTGGCAGGCCGAACTATCCAATCTATGTGCGCTATGTTGCAGAACAATTGGCACAGTTGCGCGGCACGACGATGAATAAAATTGCAGAGTTATCGACTGAAAACTTTTATCGATTATTTAAGCTGGCATAGTCTTAAATTATCTTTGGCCGGATAAGACCTTCAAGCGCTTCTTTGGAATTCAGCTGGCATTCGTCTTGTTGCTATCGCCCGAACCGGTCTATTTCGACCTGAAAATTGATAGCTCATTGATTTTAGCGAATAGATCATCGGGAAGGTATGGTTTTAGTGCAAAATCATCCATTCCCGCATTAAGGCATGCTTTTTTGTAATTATTGTTGGTCGAGCATGCCACGATCGGAAAATAATTTGTGGTTCTTCTGATGATTTTTGTTGCCTCAATTCCATTCATCTTTGGCATTTCGACATCCATTAAGCAAAAACCATATTTGCCGTTATTTTTCTGAGCGAATTCAACAGCCTCTATACCATTTGATGCCATATCGAAGTCATAACCCCAGCTACTCATTAGCTCACTATAAAGCATTTGAATGATTTGATTATCTTCCGCAATTAATATATTCACTTTGTAAAAGGCAGTTCAATTAACGATCAATTTGGCGGCGACAACAAACCTGGAGGCTTCCTATTACACCCAGGCTGTCAAGCCATTCGTCTTTTTGCCGAAGACGCTCAGTATCCAGATTATTGAGCAAGGCAACATCCAGCTGAAAACCATTTTCAGACTCCGAAAAATTTTGTCTGGACCAGACGGAGTCTTTCTCCAGAAAACAATGACCGGCTTTACACTGGCAAAGAACCTTATTTTTAAGTTGTCTCACTTCGTAAGCCTTGGCTTGTGTCATTTCGGTGGGCAAAAGTGTTTCCTGCTTTTTATTACGCAGCTACATTTTTGCTATATGTCAGGATAAAAAAGATTAAAAGTCGGTAGATCAGCAGCGGATGTAAATCACTCCGCACAGTAAGTTTACTATAAGTAAACAAAAATTGTCAACAGATAGCAGCTAATAGGCAGAAGAGTAGGTTGATAGTAAACATTATGGTTTGGTCTTGAATATTTCTATAGCTCATATTTATGTAAATAAAACAATAACAAGCGTTTTATCAAGATGATATCTACAAGTTCGAAGACGTGTTTTTAAATAGAGATTTCTTACAATATACAGGAAAGCATCAGCCAATAGTGTCGTAGACCGCAAGGTAATCTGCCAGTAAACTTTTTTGCATGGAAACAACAGATATTTATTTTCGCATTAAACAGGCCCGGGAATATTCAGGACTGACACAATCCTCATTAGCCATCCTGGTAGGCGTTAAACGCTCTTCTGCCAATCAATGGGAATCACCTGCTCTTCGTAAAGAGCCTTCTACTGGAAATCTTATTAAAATTGCAGAAATTACCGGCGTTAGCTTTGAATGGCTGGCAACCGGGCGCGGTGAAATGGTATGGGGAAGCAGAATAAAAGAATCGGCTCCCGAATATGACTTACTGGCACCACGGGAAATCCTGCTATTGAAACTGTTTAAGAACCTGCCTGAACGCAAACAAAAGGCATTGATTGAGTTCCTTAGCGGTATTTAAAAGACGGACACAAAAGTTGAGTGGATTGTTAAAAGCCGTTTGGAAGCGCGCCGTGAAAGCGACAGAATTATTCCTACATTTTAACTAGGCGGCTTTAGTTGTATTGCTCGGGCTTACCTGTAAATTGGCCGGAAACGCCGGTTCTCGCTGTTGCTCGAACCGGCCTGGTCGGGTCTACTGATGATGCACCCAATCCGCTCCTAAAGTCCCTTGCAGCTGTTGCAGATAAGCCGGATCGTTGATTTCGGTCAGCATGTGTTCAGCTGATTCGAGTTTTTGGCTTAACTCTGCGTGACTGGCCGAATCATTATGTTCCGTTTTACTCAATTGCTGTTGGATATAAGCCTTGTGTTGTTGCCAAAGCTCATTGTCGCGTTGCTGCTTGATTTCAAGGCGCTGCTGATACCAGTCGCTTTGCAGTAAATAGTCGAGGGTGAACATCGCGCGAATCGCCGGATCGCTGATGGTTTTGCCTTCATACTGACCGTCGACCATAATATGCAGCAATGCTTTCAATGGAGGGCAGGCGTCATCAATGGAGCCGTCCTGAATATACAATTGCGCTACCCGTTGCTGAGCTTCATAGACATTGTCGATGCCGTCGACATAGCTGGCGAGATCCTGCGTTTCCGGCTTCAACATGGCTTCGTCGAATACCGCAGTCGGATAATCGAACATCTTGCCGAAATTAGTATGCACAAAGCGTTCGGTAATGCGGTATCCCAGCCGGCTTTGAAATACGGTACGGCCCTCGTATTCGAAATCTTCCAGTTTTTCCAATTGTCCTTTTGCGATTAAATACTCCGGATCGCGTTCGGCGACCGGCAACCGCGACCAGATCTCAGGAATCAGCAAACTGATATCATGGTCGATTCGGCGCTTGGAACCAATGTAACCGGCGGCCGTGGAAAAGCCGTCGTAGCCGCACAGGATAAAAGAAACCAACGCGGTATTCAGGTCGGCGGTGGCCGATACCGCATTGAATGGGCCTTTGGTCAATGCGCCTTCGGAACCGGCACCGGTTGTGGACGGCGACTTTCCGGTCAGGCTGCAAATAAAATCCATAAACAGCTCGGGCAGTTCCTGGTAATGGATCGGATTATAGATAGCCAGCGGTCTGATGCCCGATTCCAGGTCGGCAGGGTTGTTACGTCGTCCTGTCAATACTGCGTTAACCGGGAAATAGACCGTTTGAGCAGCGTCAAGATTTCGCGCCAAGCGGGTCGACAGTTCCGCGATATAACGCATTTTTGGGTTGGAGATATCGGGGCGAAGTTGCAGATAACGGACGTTGAGGCTGGGCTTTCCGTCAACCAGACGAGGATGCGCCGATGAGACGAAATATTCGCTGTCTTTGCCGTTAACCGCCTGAAGGATGACGTTTTGCATCGGTTCGCTGAATTCGTCGAAATGAATAACGTCTTCGATGAACTCGCGGGCGTCTTGCGCGGTCAGCGGCTGGAAATTGGAGATAAAATTGTCCGTACGTGAAAAATCCAGTTCGGTTTGTAAATCGGTGCCTCGATGAACGGCATCGTCAGGACGTTGAAAGAAGCTTTGCTCGCAATTATCAACCAGTTTGACGCTGGGGTTTTTATAATCGGGATTAAGTCCCGTTAAATAACGCACCGGCACGACAGTCGATGCGGAGATGTCGTCTTCCAGCTGGACTTTGGCTGAGGCGATAAAATCCTGACGCAGTTTGAACACCCGCCACGCGCCTTTTTCATCAAAACCTACGCGCAGATAGCTGGCAATCAGTTTTCGGCCCTGAAATTTCAGTTCGTTGCCGGGGTGACTGTTGACCATATCGACGGAAAAATGCTTCCTCCAGTCAGAGCCCCATTCCTCTTTATAAAAACGTTTGATCATCAGCGCCACGGCCAATATATGCCGGGGGATGGTTGCCAGCCACTGGTTATGGGCATCCGAATATTGGGTTACAGACGGGGTCAGTAGTTTGATGACCGAGCCCAGGGTGCGCTCATTGCTGAGCAAGCGGCGTTGGTCGACGCCATGCAGGGCGGGGTCGAGAAACCGGGTCGAATAATCGCGTTCGAATATCTCGGTGACGATATCCATGTCTTTTTCGAAATCATCGACAAAAACAGCGCCGGAAATAATAGCTCCGGACATCGATTTGGAAATTTCCGATTTACCGCCGCCGGATACGGTGCTTGGTTTATGGCAGAAAGTGCCTTCCTGGTGGGTGCCGATCAAACGCCAGCTGGGCGCATGAGGGTGGCGTTCCATATGGATTTTAAAGCCGTTCGGATAGACATAGGTATGGTTAAACAACAGTTTAAGCGTTTGCGTTTGTTTGTTATGCGTCCAGCTGATTTGTTGTTGCTGAATGTTGAACTTTGCCGTATTAGGGATATAAATGATGTCAGGAAAATTTCGGTCGACCGCGTAACCTTGCTCTTTAACTTCCAGTACAGAGGCCAGCCGCCGACAGACTGTATCGAAAGAATAATGTTCGTTGATATAAGAAGAGGCGTGTGGCAAAAAGATTTCGCCCAGAATAACTCTCGGGAAAGCCAGTGCGCCTCCTGAATGTTCTTCTTCAGCACCGCCATACAGGTTGGCTGAATAGCTGATATGGGATTTGATTTCTTTTTTGCTGTAGCCGAAATAGTTGTCGGCAATAATGGTGACAATGACGCCTTTCATGTTGCGGCACACCAGTTTAAAAGGCTGGCCGTTATTGTAGAGTTCGTCTTCTTGTTGCCAGCACATGCCGTCTTTGCGCTGGCGCTCGGTCGCTTCGTCAAAATGCGGCAGGCCGAGATCTTTTTTCCGGCAATGAACCAGATGCGAAGCGAGAATAATGCAGCCGGTATGACCGGTCCAATGGTCAATGTCCAATGCGGCATCGTTTTCGGGCAGGAACGGGTCGCCTGCATTGCCGAAAATGGACTCGACGAAATCCAGGTTGGCAACCAGTCCGCCGGGCGCAAAAAAACGGACTTCCATCGTTTTGGCAGGCATCGTGGCGGAAACTTCGGGGCATACAATAGGTCTCATCAGTGATGAAACCCAGAGTTTCGCTGTGTTGGCCTGCGCGCTGGTAAAAGGCAGGGACAAAAGGTCGTCGGGAGGCGTCAGGGCTGCGCGTAGCAGGGCGGCGTAAGCCGGTACCGGTACTTCGTTTTTGTCAGCCGGAACCGGAAGGCCGCCGGCGGCAATATGAAACACGCCTTTGGTCGTGCGCCTGTCGTTTTTCGGGTTATGCAGCACGCCTTGTTGAATCCGGTAAGAGTCGACATAAGGCGAATGAAATTCGTTGTGCTGGAAAGGCAGGGACAATTCTCTGGCCAGTCCTTTTTGTTCCAAAGTAAAGGTTTCTCCCGGCAAGCTGACTGTTTCGTTTATGCCGTTTTCAGCCAAGTAACTGTTAAGAAAATCCTGAATGCGTTGGTCTGCCGGGCAACGGTATTTGGCCAGTGCTAACAGGCGACGTTGTTGGGAATAGTTTTTTAACAAACCGCCGGCAATTTTGAGGTATTGCGGGTCGTTTTCGACTTCACAGGTTGGTTGCCCCAGCGCTGCAAGTTGCAGGTTGATGTGTTGTAATTCATCCAGTCGTTTTGGCGTGTATGCGTCTGGCTGGGGTTGATGGTTAAGTGAATTCATGCGTGTTGGTTCCTGCAATTTTGAGTGACGACTAGGCTGGGGCTTAGTTTAATTTAATTTAAAACGGAAATGTTCAGGCAAACCGTTTTCTCGCATTGTACCAGCTACTTTATGAATAAAAATCCTCAAATTTATTGATAAAACTATTTAGCTTATCGCCGGGCAGATGATTGATGCCTGCGGCCGTCTTGCGTCCGCCGCCGGTTGGAAAGGCGGAGCACAGTTCATCTGCGCCGGTTTTATTGGATAACGGCGCCCTGACGCCAACCTGGTAATCGTTGTCTTTATTGTGGGTGATTACGGCATGGGCTCGGTCCGGATTAAGGTTGGCCAGGAAATTCCCGAATACGCCGTTAACCCGCCTCGCCCAAATGGTATCGGGCAAGATGAACACGGCGACGGCATGGCTTTGGTATTCCGGGGTAATACGCTGGGCATTTGCCATGTCTTCTTGATAGCCTTGTTCCAGTTGCGTAAACATGTCATGGTTATCGTTGATAAAATCAAAAGGGGATTGGAACCCAGTCATTTCCCGATACAGTTTGTCGGGGGCAAAATGCAGGTCATCAATGCAGCTGCCGTAGCCGTTATAATTGATGTAGATGCCCAGGTTTTTTAGTGTTTCCAGCTCTGTTTGGCTTAACTTCAGCGTAGCGGCCAGTTGTTCGGCGCTGTGGTTTAAATTATCGCCAAAGGCAGCGGTTATTGCCCATAACGGATATTTTCCATTTAGGTACTGATTAACGAGCAGGCTGGTGCAGACCGCACTGTCGGTATTAATCAACGTTTTTAGATGGGGATGTTTGGGAATATCGCCGGGCTGGTGATGATCGACATAAAAAATATGAGCGCCCTGATTTAAAAACTGATTAACCCGAGCACTGTTTTTTTGCAGCGAAATATCCAGCACCGTGATCCGGTCGCCTGAGTTTACGTCAAATTTATCCAGTAATTGTATATCGCGTTTAATGCCGGTAATGAGCGTCGCTGCCAACGGTCGATTCAGGCGCAGTTGGATCAGAGCGCAAATGCCGTCGGCATCACCGTTAAAGACATCGAAATGCATGGCTTATCCTGTTGTAGGCAAGATGTTTCTGGCGTGTAATAGCGATATAACCAGCTGAGCGCTTTCTTCGAGTGTCAGTTGGCTGGTGTCGATTTTTAAATCCGGGTTTTCCGGTTCTTCGTAAGGTGAGGAGATGCCGGTAAAATCTTTGATTTCACCTAGCCGCGCTTTTTTATACAGGCCTTTGACATCCCGTTGTTCGCAAACGGTTAACGGGCAAAAACAGTAAATTTCAATAAAATCGCCATGCGGCATCAGGCTTCTTGCCGTAACGCGTTCCGCTTTAAACGGTGAGATAAATGCGGTAAGTGTAATTAAGCCGGCTTCAAGCAGTAGTTTTGCGGTTTCGCTGATGCGGCGGATGTTTTCCTTGCGGTCTTGATCGCTAAATCCCAGGTCGCTACATAAGCCGTGACGTACATTATCGCCGTCCAGAACAAAAGTATTCAAACCGCTTCGATGCAATTGTTCTTCTACGGCATGGGCCAATGTTGATTTGCCGGAACCGGATAAACCGGTAAACCAGAGGACTACCGATTTATGCGCATTTTTTTGTTCCCGGCGTTGCCGGGTAACGGTGGCGCGGTGCCATACGGTATTCGCGCTTTTGTCCGGCTTCTTCATCAGCGATTGCATGGCAATGCGTTTATTCAGTCAGTGCAAAACCTATTTTAACGGTGACTTGCCAGTGTGCGATTTTGCCGTTTTCTATATGACCGCGGGTTTCTATGACCTCAAACCAGCGCATGTTGTCGGTGGTTTCTGCTGCTTTACTGATCGCGTTTTCGATAGCTGCTTGCATGCCGACGGTTGATGAACCGGTCAGTTCTATTTTTTTATAAACATGGTCAGTCATGATCTTTACCTCTGTTGAGTGTAATAATAATCCAGTTCCAGCAAGCGTTCCGGTGTGCCTATGTCCATCCAGAAGCCGTCCATTTTTTGCCCTGAAACCCGGCCGGCTGCTATGGCCTGACGTAATAAAGGGCCGAGTTTGCTAGGGCCTTTAGGCATGTCGCTGAACAATTCAGGGCGATACAGTCCGATGCCGCTAAAGGTGAATTGTTCAGTGCTATTAGAAAGGACTAGCCCGAACTTATTCAGGCCGAAGTCGCCCTGTGCATTATGCACCGGATTATCGACCAGAACCAGATGAGCCAAATCGACAGTCCGTTTTTTGAGTTCGGCAAAAGGAAAGTCTGTGGCTATGTCGCCATTGACCACTAAAAACGCCTCGTCACCTAATAAATGCAGCGCGTTAATAATGCCGCCCGCCGTTTCCAGCGCTTGTTCGCCTTCGGGGGAATAGCTTATGTTGGCGCCAAGCCGGTGACCGTTGCCCAGCCGTTCCTCTATTTGCAATCCCAGATGGGCATGATTAATGACTATATCGCTAAAGCCTGCCTCAACCAGTTGTTTAATCGTATATTCAATCAGGGGTTTACCGGCAGCCGGAAGCAAGGGTTTGGGCGTATGGTCGGTTAACGGACGCATTCTTTCTCCGCGTCCGGCCGCTAAAATCATCGCCTTCATGCTATTAGGTCAGGCATCGAGTATTTGCGATGCGCAGGCAGTACATCATCGTGCAGGAAGTCATTGAATTCGGCAAGCTCAGGATAAGCTGCGCAAACGGTAGTGACATAATTCAGGGTGCGCGGTATATCGTCAAGATAGTTGGACTTACCGTCTCTTAAATGCAAGCGGGAAAATATACCGATGGCTTTTAGATGACGCTGTAGTCCCATCAGGTCAAACCAGCGTGTAAATTGGGCCGGGGTGCAATGAATCAGTCCAGCCTGCCGGAGTCGCTCAAAATAGCCATTCCGCCATCGCTCAACTCGTTGCTCAGGCCAGGCTATATAGCAATCGCGCAATAACGAGACCAGATCGTAGGTGATCGGGCCGATCACGGCATCCTGGAAATCGATAACGCCGGGTGAGTCGCTGTCTAAAACCATCAGGTTGCGGGAATGATAGTCCCGATGAACGCAGGTGCGAGGCTGTTCTAAAGCTGATGCCGTGAGTATGGCGCGGACTGGTTCCCAAATAGAGGGGGGCATTTGAATGTCCAGTAACTGGCCTAAAAACCATTCGTCAAAAATAGCCAGTTCTCTGTGCAGTAGAAGTTCGTCATAACAGGGCAATCCGGCGTTTTCTATAGATGTTCGAGTTTGCAAATTGAACAAGCTGTTGAATGCGCTTTGATATAAATCGGCGGCAGTGTCTTCATTAAGCTGATCCAGAAAACATTGGTTACCGAAATCCTCCAGCAGTAAAAATCCGTCAGCCAGGTTTTGTTGAAAAATTGTCGGGACGTTGACGTGAGACTGCGTTAACAACTTGGCTATTTTAATGAAAGGCTCAATGTTTTCTTTGGTCGGCGGGGCATCCATGACAATAAATTGCTGCTCGGCAACGACTCCCCGCGTTGCTCTCGGCAACGGCTCCCTGCGTTGCTCTACCTCCTGCGTCCGTGCAGCCGTACCTCCTGCATCAATGCAGCCCTCTGAAGTCAGGACTCTAAAGTAACGTCGAAAACTGGCATCGCTGGAAGCGGGGGCGCATGCGGTAACGGTGAGTAATAAATCGTTTTCGAGCCAGTCGAACATCAATATCGTTCTTAAGTCTTCAGGCATCATGATGTTTAGGATAGATTAGTATAATGTAGGGGTAGTGAGGTAAAATTAGCGTCCGGCATTTTATTCGATTTATGATCCACTACGCTACTAAACTTGATATTACCTATGCGCCGCCGTTTATTACTGCTTTTTTTACCTTCTATTTATGCGCCTATCAGCATTGCCAACGAAGCACTCTGGAATTGTGTACAAAACAAAGATAGCAATGAGTGGGTTTGTGTCGGTGAAAAAGAGCCTTTGAAAAAAGACAGTGCGGAAAAGATACCTGCCAGCACTGAATCCCTCGGTAATGCTCCGGTTCCGCAGAGCCCTGCTAAAGACGCGCAGTCGGCTCCTGCAAAAGCCGTTGAGAATGCTCAACCGATACCCACAAAGGCCGTGGAAAATGCTCAGCCGGTTGTAACAGAGCCTGAGCGCAGTCCCATTGAGACTGTCGAGTCCCCGTCTGCTCCTGTTGAAAAAACCAAGGCGGCGCTCGATTCACCCAAGCTTCCGGTTAACACTAAGACTGATAAAGGTACTCGGCAAGTTAAAGTGGAGTCTGAGTCTGCCGCTCAGTCAGCAACCGAATCCGGTAATAAAGAATTACTTCAAACTGAAGCTAATCTTCCAGGCTGGACCTGCGATACCAAGGGAGCCGATAAAAACTGGGATTGTAAGTTGGTCGGCGCCGATCCTAAGGGACAGGCCCGGACTATTGAAACAGCTGAATCAGGTGCGAGTTTCCTTACTCCGGCGTTCGATCATAATGAAGAGCTGACCTTTAGCAATCTTAAATCGCAACTGAAATACGATCCCTGGCAAAACTGCGTAGCGCCTAATGGCAAAAAGCCCGGCTTTGTGCCTAGAAAAGATTTGAGAGATGAAGCTCCTCTGGATATCGATTCCGATTACGCAGAAATATACGAGAATGAACTCTACAGTTATACCGGTAATGTTGAAATGACCCATGCTGATCAACGGTCAATCTCTAATAAAGCAAGTTATGACACGGTATCGGAGACCTTGGATTTACAAGGTAGTGTCTATTACAGCGAAGATGAATTAGCGTTGCACAGTGACTCAGCATCCCTTAACTTGGCGTCGGATCAGGCCCGTCTCCGGGAAGCCTTGTTTATTTCTCCGGCTACGCCGCTCAGAGGCCGGGCGAAAACGATTTATCGGGATAGCAATACCCTGTCTCGATATAAAGACGTTGCTTACACCAGTTGCCGTCCCGGCAATCAGGATTGGGTTGTGCATGCGAGTGAGCTGAAAATGAATAAAGTCAGCGGTCAAGGCTCTGCTAAAAATACCTGGCTTGAGTTTAAAGGTACGCCTGTATTCTATTCGCCTTATCTTTCTTTTCCGATAGATAACAGACGGCTTTCAGGTTTTCTTGCGCCTTCATTTGGTAATACTCAACGAGGCGGAGTCAGTCTGTCAACGCCTTATTATTGGAATATAGCCCCCAATTATGATGCAACTATACGTCCACGCTATCTTTCAAAAAGAGGCCCTATTCTGGGCGGGGATTTCAAATATCTGACAGAGATAACCAAGGGCTCGGCA
The DNA here is from genome assembly GCF_036845245.1 of Methylobacter sp. NCBI lineage: Bacteria > Pseudomonadati > Pseudomonadota > Gammaproteobacteria > Methylococcales > Methylococcaceae > Methylobacter > Methylobacter sp. The sequence goes on along the minus strand of NZ_DAIUEH010000020.1, from coordinate 41,399 downwards.
GATGTGGAATTTATGCCGCATGACAGTCTTCTTGATAAGTCCCGTTATTTGCTGGGGCTTAAGAATACGACCCAATTAACTCCCCATATCTATTCAAATCTGGATGTGACTAAGGTGTCGGATAAAGATTATTTTGCCGATTTGGGTAATGCACTCAGCATGACTACTTACAGTAGTTTTCTTTTAAGCCAGGCTAATATTGGTTATGCAAACACAGGGGTTTCTTTACGAGGCCATGCTGATAGTTATCAATCGATAGATAAAGCGATATTAGATACCGGGATGCCGTATCGAAGGTTGCCGCAGGTTGATCTTAATTTGAATCACGCATTCCAATTTATGCCGTTGAATACGGCGATGGATGCTGAATATGTGTATTTCCAGCATGATGCATTAGTCAATGGACAGCGTACCAATGTTAAACCTTCAGTGAGTTTTCCATTGCAAACCGCCAGCGCATTTTTAACGCCCAAGCTTTCCTTGCAATCTACCCAGTATTCGCTAAGTAATCCAAAAAACGGTACAGCATCATTAGCCTCAAGCAGCATATCAAGAACCTTGCCGATATTCTCTGCCGATACCGGCTTGTATATGGAAAAGGAAATGGATTTTTCCAGTCGGTCTTATCTGCATACTCTTGAGCCCAGATTGTTTTATTTATATATACCCAGGACGGATCAGAGCAATATTCCTATATTTGATACCTCGTTCTATGATGTTTCATTTAACAGTCTCTTTTTGGAAAACCGCTTTAGCGGCCTGGATAGGGTCGGGGATGCTAATCAGTTAACGGCAGCCTTAACGACGCGCTTGGTTGATGCTAAATCCGGCAAAGAAAGGCTAAAACTGAGTGTAGGTGAGATAGTTTATTTTAAGGATAGAAAAGTAGTCTTGCCGGGCTATGAGGAACCATTGCCGGGTTATTTTCCGGATACCGATAGATTCTCAAATCTGGTAACTGAACTTAACGCCGGGCTGACGGATCATTTAGCGTTAAGTTCAGGGGCACAATGGAATCCCCATTTGAATCGGGTCGTCAGGCATAGCGCTACACTGCATTATGTTAATGGACCTGGCGAAATCATTAATTTTGGCTATCGCTATAGAAAAAACACAATTATCCCGGATACATCAGGGAAGAGGCTTTATGACATTATTCAAAGTGATGTTTCCGCTCACTGGCCGGTTTATAACGATTGGTCTGTGGTTGGTCGTTGGACGTATTCATTGCTGAATAATTCAACGCAAGAAAGCTTTTTAGGTGTAGAAAAAGAAAATTGTTGCTGGCGTTTTCGTGTTATCGGACGACGTTGGGTTAATAGCTTAACTTTTATTCAAACGCCAGCTACTCAGAATACCCTCGCTATCGATCCTACAGCGACAGGTGTAAGTCAGGTAGGCGTATTTTTTCAGGTAGAACTTAAAGGATTGACCGGTATTGGAGAAAAACTGGATCAGTTCTTTGAAAAGCAAATTTATGGTTATCGGGCACCCACAGATGATTAAACAAGAAAACATGAAAATAACTATTGTTGCAGTACTGCTGTTTAATTTATTGTTCGGCAGCTTTTTAGTACATGCCGAGGTTCTTGATACTATTGTCGCTGTGGTTGAAGATGACGTAATTCTTGAGCGTGAACTACAAAAAGAAGTAGCGGCCATTGAACAAAGAATACAGCAAAGTAACGCAGCGATTCCGCCCGCTTATATATTGCGCAAGCAGGTATTGGAGAAAATGATTGTCGATAAGCTTCAGCGGCAGTTGGCGGAAAAAGCCGGAATTACTGTCAATGAAGAACAGCTCAACAGCTCGGCTGCCGATATAGCCCGAAGAAATAATATGGATGTGGAACAATTCAGGGCGGAGTTGGAAGGGCAGGGCATTAGCTATCAAAGCTTTCTGGATAATATGCGTAATGAAATCATTATTAACCAATTACGCGGCAGAGAGATAGGCGGACGCATTAAAGTGACTGACCGGGAAGTTGAACACTACATGGAAACCCAGGATAAAATCGGCGAAGAATCTACGCAGTATCATCTGGGGCATATATTAATCGCGGTTAAAGAAGGCGCGTCATCGACAGAAATACAAAAAGCGATGAGCAAAGCCGATGATCTTGTCAAGAAACTGCGAGTAGGGCAAGACTTTTCCCAAGCAGCGATAAGCGATTCGGATGATGCAAACGCCTTAAAAGGCGGTGATCTGGGCTGGCGCACCATGAGTGAAATACCCACCTTGTTTGTTAATGAAATCAGGCTAATGAAGCAGGGCGATATATCGGACCCCATACGCAGTCCGAGCGGTTTTCATATTATTAAAATGATAGAACTGAAAGGTACCGATAATCATATGATTATCAAAACAAAGGTTCGTCATATTTTAATAAAAACCAATGAATTGGTTGATGATGCCGAGGCAAGGAAACGTTTATTGGCATTAAAAGTCCGTATTGCCGATGGCGATGATTTTGCCGCATTGGCGCGGGCGCATTCAGATGATAAAGGTTCTGCATTAAAAGGCGGTTCGCTTGATTGGGTAAGTCCTGGCGATTTAGTTAAGCCATTTGAAGAAGCAATGACGAAACTCGGTGTTAATGAAGTGAGTGAGCCTGTACAAACGCAGTTTGGCTGGCACATTATTCAGGTTTTAGGCCGGGAAAATAAGGACGATAGCAGTGAGTTTAAAAAGAACCTGGTCAGAGAGGCTATTCGCAAGCGGAAAATCGAAGAAGAAACCGAGCTTTGGGTTCGCAGGCTGCGCGATGAAGCTTTTGTAGAAATTTATCAGGATAGACTTTGAAACAGTGCGTTGCACTTAATTATTCGAGATCGAAATGATCAACAATAATAAATATGATGGTATGGATACAAGAGATACGACTCCGAGGATGGGTGAGGTAGAGCAACGCAGGGAGCAATTACCTAAAGCATCTAAAATAGGCGCTTTAGGTAATACAGGGACAATTGTCGATGGAAAGCCGTCGGAAACAGTGATAACCCAACCAAGCATTAAAATGGTGCGCTATCGGTTGGACGTAGGAAGTCAGCATCAGGTTACGTCGGAAGAGCTTAAAAAAGTATTGATTGAAGAGTCCGGCGTCGACAAAAACAATATCAACAATATTAATATTCAACGTGATTACACACTTGTCGAGTTGCCCGATGAAATGCCGCAAGACATATTTCTGCACTTAAAATCGGTAGAGATTAAACAGCGCAAGCTGGATATAAAACGGGTAAAAGCACGTAACAAAAAACGTAGCAACAACTATAGTCGACGTGGAAGACAACGTACGCCTCCATCTAACAAAGGGAGTTCTAATCAAGCCGGCGGCAGTTAACCTGATTGAGCAGGAGATAAGGATTAAACTCCAACAAAGGGATTAGTACGCATTTCCTCTCCAAAAGTGGACATTGGGCCGTGGCCGGGAATAAAGGAAAACTGTTCGCCCAAAGGCCATAGATTATTTTTGATCGAATGAATCAATGTATTGAAATCTCCTTTTGGTAAGTCGGTTCGGCCGATTGAACCTTTAAATAGTACATCGCCGACTACGGCCAGTTTGGTGTTGCGGTGAACAAAAACCACATGTCCCGGTGTATGACCCGGGCAATGAAAAATATCCAGCACTTCTTCGCCAACCTTAACGATATCGCCCTGACTTAACCAGCGTGATGGTGTAAATGAATCGCAGGCCGGGAAACGAAAAGTCCTGCATTGTTCAGGAATGGCATCAATCCAGAATTGGTCGTCTTGATGAGGTCCTATAACAGGGATGGAAAGCAGAGCCGCCAGTTCCGCAGTAGCGCCGATATGATCAAGGTGGCCGTGGGTGATGAGGATGGATTCGGGTGATGCATTTTCCCTGTCGATGGTTTTAAGAATCGTGTCAATATCACCGCCGGGGTCGACGATAGCGGCTTTGTTGGTATGTTCGCAAATTAATAATGAACAGTTCTGCTGATAAGCGGTAACGGGAATAATACAAAATCGCATAGGTAAGTGAAGACAAAATGTAAATTCTATCATCAAACTCAAAAACCACCATTAACCGTAAAGCGGATGGGCTTTACGGTGTGTTAATGACTGCTCGTTTAACTATATGACAAATATACAATATATAAATACCCCTGATCAGCTGACTCAGTTGTGTGAACAGATAAAGAAAGAATCCTGGATAGCTCTTGATACAGAGTTTTTACGGGAAAAAACGTATTACCCAAAGTTTTGCCTGCTGCAAATAGCAACGCCGGAATGGGTGGCATGTATCGACCCTATAGCATTACCCTCTTTGGATATTCTATTTGAAGTTATATACAGCCCATTAATTGTAAAAGTATTTCATTCCTGCAGGCAGGATTTGGAAATTTTTTATCAATTAACCGGGAAATTGCCGGAGCCGCTTTTTGATACCCAAATCGCTGCACCCTTACTGGGTTTTCAGGAGAATCCGGGCTATGCAATGCTGGTTTCCAGCCTGCTAAACATCAATTTAAACAAGGCGCATACCCGAGCGGATTGGAGCAAGCGGCCCCTGATCGATGCGGAAATTCAATATGCTGCGGATGACGTGATTTATTTATGCAAGATCTATCAAATGATGTTGCAGAAGCTAGCCGAACTCGGACGGGCTGAATGGTTGGAGCGTGATTTTGCCGAACTGGCAAATCCCGATCTTTATCAGGTAAAGCCTGAAAAAGCCTGGTTGAAAATTAAAGGTAAAAACAAATTGACGGGCAGGCAATTATCTATTGTTCAGGCTATAGCCGAATGGCGGGAAAAAACTGCGCAATCTGAAGATCGCCCCAAAAGCTGGTTGTTGCGTGATGAGTTGCTGTTCGATATAGCCAAGCTGCAACCGGAAACAGTGAGTGAATTAGCCAACGTTCGCGGCATTAATGAACGTGCGGTTAATCGTTATGGCGCAGAACTTTGTCAGCTGATCACTGCTGCCAAAAATCGCCCGCCGATACCGTTGAATGAAAAGGGGCGGCCGGCTAAAAAAAGTCAGCAACAGGAAGCGATACTGGATATTTTAACCGCACTGGTCAGAATTCGTGCCGAAGAAAACTCATTAAACCCAATGATTCTTGCGACACGTAAAGATTTGGAAGAGCTGTTGTTCAATGACGATGATGAGTGTCCGCTGTTGCATGGCTGGCGTTTTAAAATGGCTGGCAAGGAACTGGTCGGCCTGTTAAAAGGAGAGTTCTTGCTCGGAATTGAATCGGACAAGTTGGCAATTCTTGACAATAAGTCCTTGGCATAGTATTCCCAGCAACGACTTTATCACACCCAATTATGCATGGGACCGTTTTAGTGAGGATAGCCTTCTTTAGTCACCATTTGCCAGGTTACTGGACTCCTTATGGGCCGTTGGATGACGGCGAATAGTAAGCCCCATTAATTAATTGTTGCGTTCATTCGCCGGAAAGCGGCGTTTGATTAAGCATGGAAAAAGGATAAAGTTATGAACAAACAATGTATTTACGTGCCATTTGCCGTATTAGTTGCCAGCCTTGCGGCTTGCACTGCGACACCACAGAAAGACATTTCCGGGCTAAATTCGGGAATTAACATTGCAAATGCGGCCATTAGCAGCAGGCTATTATGCATGGGAGATGGCTGAGAAAAAACTGGAAGAAGCCAATAAATCTTTAGCTCAATGGAAAAGTGACTATTACTGGTATATCAATGACCAGCAAAAAGCCATTGATGCCGCTCAGGCAGCAGCTCAGCACCGCCATGAATCGGAAAAGGAGATGTGTCAGTGGTTAACGCAAGTTCACAGTCAAAACCATCTTCAGGACGGACCGGTTTCGGCTCAGCATACTGCCGTGTTTTTCGCGGATGGTAGCTTATAAATCCGAGGAACATGAAATTGCTATCTTAGGTACATACCTGAAAGCTCATCCAGAGGTTACCGTTGATGTCATTGCTTCTACCGATACGGGGCAGCATGGCAAGCAATCAAAGCTTATCGGACAGAAGGGCTGCTTTTGTCAGAAATATGCTGATCAAGCATGGCGCCGGTGTCGAGCAATTAAATGTCAAAGCGATGGGTGCCGCGGCAGGACCAGTCAACACCCGCAATCAGAACCATCGGGTAGTATCCATGGTTACCGTTCATCCCGCTTATTCCGATTGTCCTGATTTGAAATAATCATCATCAAAGCTTCCCTGTAGTCTCGCAATGACTACAGGGAAGCCTATTCCAGCATTTATCCCTAATAAAAACTATCAGTTGCAGCCGCCAGTTAAGAGTAAAAAATAACAGTGCGGTAATTAAAACTGACAACTATTGTAAGCTCTGTCTTCTAATATCGTGTTTTAACACGCTAAGCTGATGCTTGCAGCGCTTGGTTGTCATATAATGCGCGTTTTAGTTTTTATGATTCCATAAGGAAAGTTAATATGAAGAAAATCATTTTGTTTGTTTCAGTTTTGCTGTTCTTTTTTACTTCAATAGCCAATGCTCATGGCCCAGTGCGTCAAAAAGCCGAAGAGAAAATCACCATCGACGCGCCTGCGGCAAAAGTTTGGGACCTTATTAAGAACTATGGCGATATGTCGTGGCATCCAAGCATTATGAGCACCACAGTTAAAGGCGATAACACCAAAGGTGCGGTCCGCGTTTTGACTTTAAAAGACGGCGGCACGATTACCGAAGAGTTAAAAAAGTATGACGAAGCTAAAATGTCTTATGCTTACAAAATCACTGAAATGAGTTCATCCAAAACCATCACTCATGCCGGTGCTGAAGAAAAAGTTCCTGCGTTACCCGTAAATGATTACGCAGCAAGCATCGAGTTAGCCGATAAAGGCGGTAAGACAGAAGTTACTTGGAAAGCCGGTTACTACCGCGCTTACATGAACAACAATCCACCGGAAGAAATGAACGAAGAAGCCGCCAATACAGCAGTCAAAGCCGTATTGGAAACAGGTTTGATTAACCTGAAAAAACTGGCTGAAAAGTAAGGTTTAGCCAGTGTTCCAAGTGAACTTCCGCCGCACCAGCTCCCGGCTGGTTTGCGGCATACATACCATCCTTGGCGATCGCCACGCCAGCTCCCTGCTGGCTAGTGGCATACACGCCATCCTTGGCGATAAGGCTGTAGCGATTTTCATCGCTACAGCCTTTTTATCTACACCGCTTGCAGCCCAGCCTTTTGCTCACAGGGACGTAAGCAAGGGGCGTGAGCTGGGAGCGGCAAGCTTTGCCTACATCAGTAACCAATTGGCCGATAGCGTGTCTGTTATCGATACTGCAACGGGCAGCGTAGTCGATACCATTGCTGTTCCCGGCAAACCGGCCGGGGTTGCGGTCGCACCTGACGGCAAGCATTGTTATGTCAGTACGCCGGAGGCCAAAGGCTTTGCCGTTATCGATACACAAAAACGCGAAGTCATCGCCAATGTTGCTGTCAATGACGGCACACTGGGCATTGCCGTGAGCCCGGATAGCAAGCGGATTTATGTGGCGGACTGGTATAAAAATACCGTTTCTGCGATTGATGCAGACAGTCTACAGATCATTAAAACGATAGCTGTCGGCGAGTCGCCATCCGGTTTGGTTGTCAGCCCTGATAACCGCTGGCTATATGTCGCCAACCGGATCAGTAATTCAGTTTCCCAGATCGATTTGAAGACGTTGACCGTTAAGAAAACCGCGCAGGTTGGCAAACACCCGTTTGGGCTCACCATTGATGCCAGGGGCGAACGCCTCTATGTCGCCAACGTACAAAGCGATGATGTAACGGTTGTCGAAACAGCAAGGATGAAACCGATTGCTACGGTAAAAGTCAACATGTTGCCTTATGCAACAGCGCTGGCGCTTAACGATAGCCGCCTGTTGGTGACTAATCAGGAGGATGGTTCGGTTTCGGTTATCGATACCGAAATCCTAAAGGAAATCGCCTTGATTAAAGTGGGCGATAAACCCGAAGGCATCAGCACCCATCCTGACGACCGGCATGTCTACGTGGCTAACTGGTTTGACGGCAATGTTTCGGTCATTGATGCCAGAACCCTGAAAGTAATTGATACCATTCAAACCGGCGAAGGCAGCCGTGCATTTGGGCAATTTATAGGCAAATAATTTTTTGTAGAGGAGAGAGGGCTGACAAGTCCTTCTTCCTCAGCCTGATTATTTGAACAATCAATCCGATACAACACGCGCTACAATTCCCAATTAAATTACCCTTTAAATGCCGTTACCGAATCAACTTATCGTTTCTGTTCCTTATTTTACAGACAGTGCGGAACTCTTTTCCGTTTGTGCAGACAAGGCTTGGGCCGTTTTCCTGGATAGCGGCTTTCCCGGCAGTAATCAGGGGCGATACGATATTATCGCGGCTGAACCGGTGTGTACCTTGGTTACACATGGCGACATGACCGAGATTACCTGTAACGGCAGAACCATAAAATCGACTGAAAACCCGTTTGACCTGGTTAAACAACAGCTTCATTCATTCCCAAATGTTAATCTGGAAGCGGGTTTTGAGGATTTACCTTTTAATGGCGGAGCCATCGGCTATTTTTCTTATGATTTAGCCCGTCGGCTGGAAGCGCTGCCGACTATAGCCGAAGATGCAGAACATATTGCCGAAATGGCGATAGGGATTTATCAGTGGGCAGTCATCGTCGATCACCACCTTCAAAAAAGTTATTTGGTAGGAAATTGCGACCAACAAAAATGGCAAGCTCTAATCAAACAGTTCAGCCAATTACCGGTAACCCCGAGCTACCATGCGTTTAAGGTTGTCAGCGATATTGAATCCAACATGGACAAGGATGCCTATGTTCATGCCTTCAGCCGTATCAAACATTATTTGAAGGAAGGCGATTGCTATCAGGTGAATCTGACCCAGCGCTTCGTAGCCGACTGCGAAGGCGATCCGTGGACAGCATATCAAGTCTTGCGTAAATTAAATCCGGCCCCGTTCAGCTGTTATCTGAATTTACCTGAAGTGCATATATTAAGTTCATCCCCTGAGCGTTTTTTAAAGCTCACCGATAGAGCCGTCGAGACCAAACCTATCAAAGGAACGCGGCCAAGAAAACCCGATTACGCGGAAGACCAACAACAAATAAAAGACCTGGAAGCCAGTACCAAAGACCGGGCGGAAAATCTGATGATAGTGGATTTACTCCGCAACGACATCAGTAAAACCTGCAAGAACGGTTCAGTCAAAGTGCCGGTGCTATTCGATGTGGAAAGTTACGCCACTGTACATCATCTGGTCAGTACCGTAACCGGCATTCTGGCAGATGATCAGCATGCACTGGATTTGTTAAAAAGCTGCTTTCCGGGCGGGTCGATTACCGGTGCACCGAAGATCAGGTCGATGGAAATCATAGAGGAACTCGAACCCAATCGGCGCGGCGTTTATTGCGGGGCTATCGGCTACATCGGCTTCAATGGCAATATGGATACCAATATCGCAATCAGGACGTTGGTGCATTCGGAAAACACCATTCGTTTCTGGGCTGGCGGCGGTATCGTCAATGATTCGGTAGCAGAAGACGAATATCAGGAAAGTTTTGACAAGGCGGCGGCCATGCTCGATTTGTTGCAGCGGTTTACTGTCAGGTAATGGCCATCGACGGCATCATTATTATCAAACTGGGCGGTAGTTTGTCCCGTTCGGATACCCTTGTTGACTGCCTGAATGCGGTGGAAAAAAACCATCAGGGCAGGGCAGTGGTTATTGTCCCCGGCGGCGGCGGGTTTGCCGATCAGGTCAGGCTGGCGCAACAACACTGGCAATTTGACGATACCACCGCACATCACATGGCTCTCTTAGCCATGCAGCAAATAGCCTTGATGTTAAAGGGACTTAAACCCGATTTTGCTATCGCCGATACTGTCGCGGCGATTCACGATCAATTAAACCGGAAAAAAACCGTCATTTGGTCGCCGGATATTATTGAACTTGATAACGCAGGTATTGAGGCAAGCTGGGATATAACTTCGGATAGCCTCGCGGCATGGCTGGCCAAGACACTTTCGGCAACCGAACTGATCCTGATAAAGTCAGCCGTTATTGATAGCAGTCTTAGCCCGCGTCAACTCGCTGAACAACACATAGTCGATAAAGCCTTTTGTGATTTTGTCGCAGAAGCCGCCTTTAAAGTACACATCATTAATGCCCAAAACTATGGTGTCGGAATAACCTCAACATAAGCCGATTCCGGAAGGGATTCGCTACGTGCTCTGACGGGGCATGTCAGGTTATGCAAATCCGTTCCAGACAGATTTGTGCCGGAATCCGGAGCACGGGATGTGACAAGTCAATTAAAAGGATCTCCATGTTAAAAGCCTGCGTAAAAATAGCCGAGTGGTTTCCGTTATGGATAGTAATAGGTTGCTTGTGGGCATGGTGGCAACCCGAAGCATGGCTTTGGTTCCAGCCTTATATTACCATCGGACTGGGCGTGATCATGCTGGGAATGGGCCTGACCCTGCGGCTGGCCGATTTTTCGGAAGTATTCCGTATGCCGAAGATTATTGCCATCGGTGTTTTGGCGCAGTTTGTCATCATGCCGCTGTCGGCTTATTTTTGGGCAAAAGTGCTGGATTTGGAGACGAGCTTGGCGATAGGGCTGATCCTGGTCGGCGCCTGTCCCGGCGGCACCGCATCCAATGTGATTACTTACCTGGCTCGAGCCAATGTGGCCTTGAGCGTCCTGTTGACGATGTGTTCCACCTTCGCTGCCGTCGTGATGACGCCCTTGCTGACTCAATGGTTGGCGGGCACTTACTTGCCGGTCGATGGCTGGGGCTTGTTTCGTTCGATGGTTGTCGTGGTATTGATCCCCTTAATAGCCGGATTATTAATCAACACCGCGCTGGATCGTCTCAAGCAGCATAAACGTCACGCCGTGCGCGGCATCATCCATATGGTCGGTCCTATTGTCAGTGTTGCAGTGATTGTGCTGGTAGTGAGCAGTATTGTGGCAGGCAATAAAGCGGCGATTGGACTGGTAGGGCCAAAACTATTCTGTGCGGTTTTTTTATTTCACGCCACCGGCTTTGCGTTAGGTTACGTCGTGATGAAATGGCTGGGCTACGGCAAGGTAGAATGCCGCACCGTATCCATAGAAGTAGGCATGCAAAATAGCGGATTGGGCGCATCGTTGGCTAAAACGCATTTTGCCGATATGGCGATGGCTCCTGTTCCGGCTGCAATTTCGGCGGTATTTCATTGCTTGATCGGTAGTGCATTGGCGGGGATTTGGGGTAGAAGAAGGTAACTGTAAGCAATTGATCAGAAGTTTTTCAACATTTTTAGTTCACCACGAAGACACGAAGAAATAAAACTTCGTGTCCTTCGTGTCTTCGTGGTGAATAATTAAGGCGACCACATCAAATTCAAGCATCCGGATAAGCAAGGTCATGTGGTCGTGCCGCATCCACGTAAAGACGTGGCGTTAGGTATATTAAGAAATATTTACCGCAAGCCGGTTGGGAGTGGGAATAATGTTATATTCAGCTTATGTGCATTTGGGGGATGATAAACACGCGCATGGCGTGACCATTCCCGATTTTCCGGGTTGTTTCTCGGCGGCGGATGATTGGGATTCGTTGCCGGCTAACATTCAAGAGGCTATTGAATTGTATTGCGAAGGGGAAGATATGGAAATTCCCGTACCGACACCTCTGGAACAGTTAGTATCTCGCCCGGGATATGAAGGCGGAGCATGGCTGCTGGTGGATGTCGATGTTTCACGGTTATCAACCAAACCGGTACGAATCAATATTTCCTTGCCGGAAAATTTGGTGCAAGACATTGATCGTTATGCCAAGTCGCATCACTTGACCCGTTCCGGTTTTTTGGCGCGTGCGGCGTTGGCGGAAATACAAAAGGGAAATGTGTCGTAATTTATGTTTGTTGATTAATATACAAGGTCGGGCACGCTGCATATGCCCGACATTCCCGTGTTTCAATAGGGTGGCGGATTTCGGATTTGCCTACTGTCGATTCATCATCGGATGCCTTAATATCGGACAACGAAAAGAAGTTGCCCAACCTTGTATGAGTGTTTGCAAGACCTGACTCTGTGCTTTTTGAGTTGTCTTAATCGGATACATTAGCTCCTTAGAATCATCATATGAACAAGATTTCAGCAATAAATAAAAAATTATATCGAGCATTTCTAAGTCTGATTGGACTGACGAAGGATAAAACATCTAGAAATCTATTTCGGTTATTTCAGGTAGCTGCTTATGCAGCATCAATTGTATTCTTGATAAATCTAACGTCTCTTTGGGGCAAAGATCCAGGCTTTGGGACGTTTGGTGACTTCTTTGGAGGGGTGCTTAATCCAATTCTGACCTTCCTAACATTTATGGGATTATTGATAACAATAGTCTTACAGCAAAAAGAGCTTGCGCTTACAAGGCAAGAGCTACATACGTCTGCTTTAGCTCTTTCTCAGCAAGCAGAAACTCAGGAAAAACAACGATTTGAAGATACATTCTTTGCGTTGTTGGAACAACATAATCGATTGCTCGATAAGATCGTTGAAAATAGCGTCAGTTATGACTCGAATGGAACTCCTGGAAATACGGAGAGTATTGTAGAAAGTTTGCGGACACAGCTTATTGGTGGGATTTATTTCTCTCTCTACGAAAATAATCTAGACCTGCGAGACTCCAAAGCTAAATTGGTCACCTTCAAACCAATATTAAATCAATATTTCCGTGTGCTTTATCAGATTTTGAAGTTTATAGCTTCTAATTGTCCAGCTAGTGCAGTGAAAGGCAAATTCCATGAGTTATTTTTAACTGCGGCAGAATGCTCACAAGAGGAAAAGCTATACGCAAATATTGTTCGTTCATTTCTATCTGAGGATATTTATTATTTGCTCGCAATTAATTGTTTTTGCGAGGATCAAAATGACCATTTTATTGAATATAAACTATTGGTAGAAAGATATTCATTTTTTGAGCACATGCCCATTATTAATGTGCCTAAGACTTACAATGCCAACATTATTCAAGAAATTGTGAAGCATTATTCTAAGAGAGCCTTCGGAAAAAATACTGGAGTTGGATAGAGGTCGGACATGCTTTTTATGCCCAACTTTCTCATGTTTCAATAGGGCGGCGGATTTTATTATCGTTCCCACGCTCCGGCGTGGGAACGCAGAATGGGGCGCTCCAATGTCCTGTTCCACTAAACAATCCTGTAAAACACGGTTATGTGACCTTACCTGAGCGTTAACGTTATTCGAGTGCCTATAATTATGTGAAGTAATAGATGTGGACGTATGATAAAGACGACGCCGGAGCGTCTGAGACGGCATTCCCACGCCGGAGCGTGGGAATGATAAATCTTCAACGGGTTTGTTTTGAAATAATGGAAACGTATATGTTACTATGAGTTATCAAATCAGAGAATTGTTGCTGTCCGATGGAAAAAGCCCCTATGCGGAATGGTTCGCTTCGCTGGATGCTTTGGCCGCTGCCAAGGTTCGGGTAGCTGCCGCTCGTATGGAGCAGGGCAACCTGTCCAACGTGGAGTGGTTTCGGGGCATTGGCGAATACAAAATCGACTGGGGCCCAGGTTATCGCATCTATCTGGCGAAGGATGGTTTGAAGATCATCATATTGCTGGGTGGTGGGAGCAAGAAGCGGCAGCAGCAAGACATTGATCAGGCTGTCGCCCTCTGGGAAGACTATAAACGGCGCAAGTTACAAACGCCAAAAAGGTAGGTGAACTATGGCACTGACTCGTGATTTCAAAGAAACTGTTGCCGCACGTGTGCAGACAGACCCGGCTTTTGCGCAAGCACTATTGGATGAGGCTGTGGCTCTGTTTTTCAATGGTGAGCCGGATACAGCCAAATTGATCCTGCGTGACCTGGTGAATGCCACTATGGGTTTTGAATCACTGGCGAAAGACATTCACAAACCGGCCAAGAGCTTGCACAGGATGCTTTCCAAGTCCGGCAATCCGACGATGAATAACATCTCTGCGATTTTTGTCGCTATTAAGCATGCGCTTAAGGTGGAAATTCATACCTCCGTGGTCAATGTTTGATTTCATCGTTTCCACGCTCGGGCATGGAAACGATAAATAGGTATGGCCGGTCTCACTATTCAAAGAACCGCTTCAAATACACCCCCGTATGCGAAGCCTCATTCTCGGAAACCTGCTTAGGCGTACCCTCAGCAACCAACGTACCACCACCATCGCCGCCTTCCGGCCCCATGTCGATGATCCAATCCGCAGTTTTGATCACGTCCAGGTTATGTTCGATGACGATCACGGTATTGCCGTGATCGCGCAGGGTATGCAGCACGGTCAGCAATTGCTTGATGTCGTGGAAATGCAGGCCGGTGGTCGGCTCATCCAGTATGTACAAGGTTTTGCCGGTATCGCGTTTGGACAATTCTTTGGCGAGTTTGACCCGTTGCGCTTCGCCGCCGGACAGGGTGGTCGCGTTCTGTCCCAGAGTGATATAGCTTAAGCCGACTTCGACCAAAGTCTGTAGTTTACGGGCCAGCACCGGCACCGGGCTGAAAAACTCGGCCGCATCTTCCACGGTCATGTCCAGCACCTGATTGATGGTTTTGCCTTTATAGCGTATCTCCAGCGTTTCGCGGTTATAGCGTTTGCCGCCGCAACTGTCGCAATGGACGAAAATATCCGGCAAAAAATGCATTTCAACTTTGATTACGCCATCGCCTCTGCAGGCTTCGCAGCGACCGCCTTTGACGTTAAAGCTGAACCGGCCTGGGGAATAACCGCGTGATCTTGCTTCAGGTGTCGCCGAAAATAATTCGCGTATCGGCGTGAATAAACCGGTATAGGTCGCCGGATTCGATCTGGGTGTGCGGCCGATCGGGCTTTGGTCTATATCGACGACTTTATCGAAATGCTCCAGGCCTTCGATCGCATCGCAGGGCGCTGGAATAACTCCGGCACGGTTGATTAATCGTGCCGCATGGCAGTACAAAGTATCGTTTACCAGCGTCGATTTACCGGAACCGGAGACGCCGGTGATACAGGTCAGCAAGCCGATTGGGAATGAAATGTCGACATTTTTCAGGTTATTGCCGTGCGCATTACGGATTATTATCTGCTTGTCTTTATCGACAGGCGTTAGTTTTTCCGGAATGGTAATGCCGATTTTTCCCGATAAATACTGCCCGGTTAACGAGTCCGGGTTGTTGATAATATCTTGCAGCGTGCCTTGCGCAATGATCTGCCCGCCATGCACGCCGGCGCCGGGGCCTATATCGACAATATGCTGCGCCGAACGGATCGCATCTTCGTCATGCTCGACTACGATAACGGTATTGCCCAAATCGCGCAGACGGAACAAGGTGTTCAGCAAGCGCTGGTTGTCGCGTTGATGCAGGCCTATCGACGGTTCATCCAGCACATACATCACGCCGACCAAGCCTGCGCCGATTTGGCTGGCAAGCCGGATGCGTTGCGCTTCGCCGCCGGACAGCGTGTCCGCGCTACGATCCAGCGTTAAATAATCGAGGCCGACATTGACCAGGAATTCCAAGCGTTCCTGAATTTCCTTGATGATTTTTACCGCAACTTCGCCGCGTCTACCGGTCAAGTGAAGATGCGCAAAAAAGTCTAATGATTTACGGATCGGGAAGCGGGTCAGGTGGTGTAGCGGCAAATCTTCAATAAATACGTTTCTGGCCGACACATTAAGCCTTGCGCCCTCGCAAACGTTACAGGGTTTTTGGGATAAATATTTAGCCAACTCGTCGCGCACCATTTGTGAGTCGGTTTCATGGTAACGCCGATCCATATTGGCGATGATGCCTTCAAAGCTATGCCGCCGCTTTTTGACCGATCCGGTTCCGGCCATGAATTTGAATTCAATAGCTTCGCGACCGCTACCGTAAAGAATAATGTCCTGGATTTCTTTGGACAATTCCGAATACGGCACTTCCGGGTCGAAGTGATAGTGATTGGCCAACGAACAGATGATTTGATAATAATAGGCATTGCGACGGTCCCAGCCGCGAATCGCGCCGCCGGCAAGACTGATGTCGGGGTTATGGATAATCAGCTCGGGATCGAAATGCTGGCGCACACCCAAACCGTCGCAACTGCTGCACGCACCTTTGGGGTTGTTGAACGAGAAGATGCGCGGCTCCAGTTCGGACAGCGAGTAGCCGCAATGAGGGCAGGCGTAGCGCTCGGAAAACATCAGCTCCGTCGCATCGTCAATGCAGGCGGCGATTGCGATGCCGTCGGCAATACGCAGAGCGGTCTCGAAAGATTCGGATAAGCGCAAGGCGATGTCGTCGCGAATCTTGAAACGGTCGACGATGACTTCGATGGTATGTTTCTTTTTTAAATCCAGTACCGGCGGCTCGTCCAGGTCGTACACCGTGCCGTCGATCCGGGCTCGGATGAAGCCTTGGGCGCGCAGGTCGTCTAGCAACTGGATATGCTCGCCCTTTCGGTCGTTGACGACCGGCGCCAGCAGCATCCAGCGCTGATCCTGAGGCTGCGACAGCACATGATCGACCATCTGGCTGACGGTTTGCGCTTCCAGTGAAACCTGATGTTCAGGGCAACGCGGCGTACCGGCGCGGGCATAGAGCAGCCGTAAATAATCGTAGATTTCGGTGATGGTGCCGACGGTGGAGCGCGGATTGTGCGAAGTGGATTTTTGTTCGATTGAAATAGCCGGGGACAAGCCTTCGATATGA
Organism: Methylobacter sp.; assembly: GCF_036845245.1. Classification (NCBI taxonomy): domain Bacteria; kingdom Pseudomonadati; phylum Pseudomonadota; class Gammaproteobacteria; order Methylococcales; family Methylococcaceae; genus Methylobacter; species Methylobacter sp. The sequence continues at coordinate 24,696 of NZ_DAIUEH010000020.1, read as the reverse complement.
TCGACATCAGGCTTTTCCATCATCGACAAAAACTGGCGAGCATAGGTGGAAAGCGATTCTACATAGCGCCGCTGGCCTTCCGCGTAAATGGTGTCGAAGGCCAACGAGGATTTGCCCGAACCGGACAGCCCGGTGATGATGATAAGTTGATCTCTGGGCAGGTCAAGGTCGATATTTTTCAGGTTATGCGTTCTAGCGCCACGAATGCTGATCGTATCCATTAAATAATTCCGGCAATATAAACAACCGTATAATATACGAGCAAAGCCTTATTAACACAAACGGCGCAAGCCAAGTCGACTTTAAATCATGATCATCAATGCATTAAATTCATTCGTTTTTAAATATATCCGGTTTATCGAGATGCTCGGCGTGTTGATGCGGATTTTCAGTTTTTCGCTAGTCAGTTGGATGGGGCCGGAAAGCCCGTTTATGTTCGTCTGGGCCTTTAACACCACGGATGCAGTGATACTTTCCTGGTGTTCGATACTTAAGAAAGACAGCGCCTATACCTTGCTGAACGTGTTCTGGATTATGGTCGGCGTTGTCGGCATGTTCCGGGCCAGCCACTTTTCAATCATTGAGCTTAAATCCGCCTGGCAGGATTTTCTAACGCAAATTATAGCGCTGTTTAGTTAAACAGCCCATCAAGCACAAATGAGCAAGTTCAATAAATAAAGCTTGTTATAATGGACGCTATTAAATTCATAGCGAAAGACCTGCGAGGTTTTTAAAACCTCACAGGTCTTCTTCAACAAAGGGAGGGTTGATGTATACAGCCTATCAAACCGGTTACTTTGCGCATTGGTTATCATTGGAGGGTAAGGCTGAAAAATCTCTGACTCAAACTATTGCAAGTGCCAAAGTTGACATGAATCCGCATCAAGTTGAGGCCGCACTGTTCGCATTGGCATCCCCTCTTTCTAACGGCGTTATCCTCGCCGACGAAGTGGGCTTGGGTAAAACTATCGAAGCCAGTTTAGTGCTTGCTCAAAAATGGGCGGAACGTAAGCGCAAGCTGCTGTTGATTGTTCCTGCCACTTTACGCAAGCAGTGGAGTCAAGAGCTGGAAGAAAAATTCTCCCTGCCTTCCAGTATTCTCGAAGCCAAAAATTTTAACGCGCTACTCAAATCAGGAGTGAACAATCCTTTTGATAGCGAGGGAAAATCAGTGGTGATATGTTCCTACGAATTTGCGGCCCGCAAAGATCTTGAATTAGCAAGAGTTCTTTGGGATATGGTAGTGCTGGATGAAGCGCACAAACTGCGCAATATCTACAAGACCGACGGAGCGAAGACAGCTAAAAAGTTGGAGTTCGCTCTAAAAGGTCGTTCTAAAGTTATGTTATCTGCGACCCCCTTGCAGAATAACCTGCAAGAACTTTACGGACTGACATCCATTATCGACCCGCATTTCTTTGGCGATCTTGAATCATTCAAAGCTCGCTACTGCCGCCCCAAACTGGATGAGGCCGAGTTTGCCCTGTTGCGTTCACGGTTAAAAAAAATTTGCAGTCGTACCCTGCGCAGGCAGGTTCAACAGGAAGGCGGGATCAAATTTACCAAGCGCTACTCATTGACGGAAGATTTCCGGCCCGGACAGGAAGAGTTAAATCTTTACAGCGAAGTATCGAGCTATCTACAGCAAGATGATTTGTTAGCGATTAAGCCGGGTGCCCGTCATTTGGTGACTTTAGTTATCCGTAAAATTCTGGCTTCTTCCGCCTACGCTATTCAAGGCACATTGGCAACGATGATTGATAGGCTGGAAAAAAAACTGCCATTAATCGATGCACTGCAAGATTACGAAGCAATGGATGATCTGGTAGATACTAATGATATTTCAGATGATGACCTTACTGATGCCAAAGCCCTGCAAGCGGAAATCGATAAGCTTAAGAATTTTAAACAACTTGCCGGCGCTATTACCCAGAACTCAAAGTTTGATGCCTTGTTAAGGGTTTTAGGCAAAGCGTTCGATTTTACGGAGCGACTGGGCGGGGCACGTAAAGCCGTTATTTTTACCGAGTCTGTACGTACCCAAGCGTGGCTCTGCGAGCATTTGAGCGAGCGAGGTTACCGTGATCAACTGGTATTGCTTAACGGCAGTAACAGCGATGCAGCCTCAAAGCAAATCTATCAGGCTTGGCTGAAAAAGCATCATGGCTCATCGCGAGTTTCAGGTTCCAAAAGTTCTGATATGAAAGCCGCATTGGTTGATAAATTTCGTGATGATGCCGGCATCATGATTTGCACCGAAGCCGGAGCCGAAGGTATTAACTTGCAGTTCTGCTCATTAATCATTAATTACGACTTACCTTGGAACCCGCAACGCGTAGAGCAGCGGATTGGTCGCGTACACCGTTATGGGCAGAAACACGATGTCGTCGTCGTCAATTTTATTAACAAAGGCAACCGCGCCGATGAGCGCGTGTTTGAGCTGTTAAGCCAGAAGTTTAAATTGTTTGAAGGTGTATTCGGGGCCTCGGACGAGATTCTGGGTTCTATTGAGTCAGGCATGGATATTGAACGACGTATCCACGACATCTACCAGAAATGCAGGAATGACGAACAGATTGAGGAGGAGTTTAACCGGCTGCAAGCCGAGTTTCAGACTGACTTGGAAGCACGTTCACAAGATACTCGCCGCTCATTGCTTGAAAACTTTGATGTCGATGTTGTTAAGCGGCTTAATTTACGTCGCGATAAAACTTTACAACATCTTAGCGATTACCAGCAACGATTGCTGCAACTGGCCCGTATGTCGGTACCGGAAGCGCAATTTAACGAGCATCGTTTTTTTTATACCTCGCCGGATAGCAATGAGGGCATTTGGTATGACGTTAATTGGCAAAACGCCGACGATTTCGACGCTCAATTCTTCCGCCCCAATGAAGGTTTAGGCAAGGACTTAATCGACCATGCAAAAGCTGAATTAGCAGCACTAAATTCTACCGCTACTCCCGTAAAACTGGTCTTTGAATATAATGCTCAAGGCAACGGGCAATATTCTGATTTAAAAGCATTGATCGGCCAATCCGGCGAGCTCGTGTTGGAAAAAATGATTCTAAAAACAGCGAATCAAACCATCGAGCATTTATTGCCGGCGGCCTGCACCACAACAGGTGAAATACTACATCCCGATACCATTGATCGACTGCTGGAATTGCCGGTTCAAGATAATGCTTGCGAGGTAAGAGAAAACTCGCAGGTCTTAACAGCATTACTCGATAACCAACTCAAGGCGCTTGAAGCTGACTGCGTGAATGCCGCGGCAAAAGATAACGAACATTACTACGACGAAGAAACCGAGAAACTGGACCGCTGGGCGGAAGATCGGCGCATCGCTTTGGATATTCGTATTAAACAGCTCGATCAGGAGATCAAGGAAGCGCGTAAAGCATCCAGACAACTGCCCACGCTTAAGGAGAAAATGGATGCGAAAAAAGTCCTCAAACAACGGGAGCGTGAACGCGACAATCTAATGCTCGACTACCACGAAGAGAAGAAAAAAATCGAAGCCGAGGAAGACCGATTATTAGCCGAGATTGAAGCAGCCCTGGAAATGAGTCAACACAGAGAACGTCTATTTGCCATCCGTTGGCAATTAGTGGGGAAAACATCATGATCAATACCACCGAACTGGTTCGTGAACTGATCTATCAAATCCGCTTGGGAGAAGATTCAAGCTATGAGTTCAAGAGTCTGGTTATTAAAGGGAAGAAGGTCGAAAGCCCCCAACGTGACAGCATTGCCGATGAATTGGCGGCATTTGCCAACAGCAGCGGCGGAATTCTGGTACTGGGCGTCAATGACAAAACCCGTGCAGTCGAAGGTATTGCACAAGAGCACCTGGATACGGTTGAGCAATGGTTGACAAACCTGGCTCAAGCCGTCAATCCGCCGGTACTGATTGAAACCCGGCTGGTTGAGATTCCCGATCATCAGGGCAATCCCAAACCCTTGGTATGGGTGAAAATCCCCAAAAGCCTGTTCGTGCATCGCAGTCCGAACGGTTATTACCATCGTGTCGGATCAACCAAACGCGAAATGCCGCCGGAATTATTGGCCCGAATGTTCCAACAGCGCAGTATGGTGCGCTTGATCCGTTTCGATGAACAAATTGTGCCGAATGCCGCACTCGACGCTATCGATCACGCGCTGAAAATACGTTTCCTGCGTGGCGACCTGCCGGAACGGATGCAGTTGAAAAAACTTTATCTGGTTGCTGACAATGAAGAGCAGCAAGCCCGCCTGACCGTAACCGGCGTATTGCTCCTGACTGCCCGGCCGACTGATTTCCTGTCTTCGGCTTATGTGCAATGTGTCGCTTACAGCGGCACTGATCGCAATGCCGAATATCAGCTGGATGCCCAGGATTGCGATGGCCCGGTCGATAGCCAGATTCAACAGGCTTTCAACTTCGTTAAACGCAACATGAAGGTAGAGGCGGTCAAACGTCCGGGGCGCATCGATATTCCTCAATTCGATCTGGGGGCGGTGTACGAAGCCATCGTCAACGCCGTGGCGCACCGGGATTACGCGATGCACGGCAGTCGTATCCGTTTGCATTTATTCAGTGATCGCCTGGAATTGAGCACGCCGGGCGGCCTGCCCAACAGCCTCACGGTAGACAGCATCGATGCCAACAGCATCACCCGCAATGAAACGCTGGTTAACCTGCTGAGCCGTTACTTTCCTGCCGATCCGGCCAGCAAACGGCAGAATATGATTGAACGGCGCGGCGAAGGCGTACCGACCATTCTTGCGGCCAGCGAGCGGCTATCAACCCGCCGTCCGCTTTATGAACAGACTGATAACACAGAACTGAAATTGACTATCTATGCCGCCAGCCGTGAAATGAACGGATTAGTGGTACAGTTTGATGTTGGATAAGGTAAACGTAATGGCAGAAACACCCATGAATGCACTTATCCTAAAACCAATTTTTAACCCCGGAGTCTTTATGAACGCCATTGAACTAGATGCAATTGTCCATGATGGCAAAGTCATTGTCAGTATTCCCGAAGCTTATCGCGAGCAATGGAATGACAAAGCGGTACGTGTGATTATCCTGGCTTCGGATGAATCTGCCGCTAAGCCTAAGACATCGCTACTGTCTACATTAAAACAAATCAAAATTTCAGGGTCGACAGATTTTTCGGAAAAATCCGGGGAAGAAGACCTACGAGGTTTTTAAAACCTCGTAGGTCTTGATAATCCAAGAAAAATTTATGCAAAAAATGACTCCACTCACGCCTAGTTATTACTACCATATCTATAATCGGGGCAATAACCGCGGGCCGATTTTTTTTAGCGACGACAATTACCGCTATTTCCTCAAAGGTTACGCTGAATATATAGCTCCATATATAGCTCCCGTTGCGGATACGTGTGCGTATTGTTTGTTACCGAACCATTTTCATATTCTTGTTCAAATCAATGAACAAAAGGAAGAAGTCACTCAGCCGCCATCGCAACAGTTCGCCAATTTTTTCAATAGTTATACCAAAAGCATCAACAAAGCCTACCAGCGTACCGGCAGTTTGTTTGAAAAACGCTTTGGCCGCATCCTGATTGAATCTAACGAACAGTTGCTATGGCTGGTCGTGTATATTCACCGCAACCCGCAAAAGCATGGCTTGGTGACGGATTTCAGGAATTACCGCTATTCATCCTATCAAACCCTTTTGAAGGCTGGTAATGCCTCGGCAGCAAATGCTCAAAGAATTGCTACAAAAATTAAGACTGACTCCGTATTGTCATGGTTTGGTGGAGTATCACCCTTTGTACATGCCCATGAATTTGGCCCTGAAAAAGACCTACGAGGTTTTCAAAACCTCGTAGGTCTTGATGACCCTGTGTAATCGGATAAACATAATGAGCAAAAAACAAAAACTGGAATTGACCTGGATTGGTAAAGATAAACGTCCTCGTCTGGAGCCGCGTATTCTGCTTGAGGACAAGTCACTGTCTTATCGCGCCACGGAAAAAGACCTGCGAGGTTCAGAAGAAGACCTACCCTCAGAAGACCTACGAGGTTTTGAAAACCTCGTAGGTCTTAGTCATCTCGACAATCTGCTGATTCACGGCGACAACCTGCTGGCGTTGAAGGCGTTGGAACAGCAGTATGCAGGCAAAGTGAAGTGCGTGTTTATCGATCCGCCGTACAACACCGGCAGCGCGTTTACCCATTATGACGATGGCGTGGAGCATTCGCTGTGGTTGTCGTTGATGCGGGATCGTCTGGAAGCGATTCGGACGCTGTTAGCCGAGGATGGTTCGCTGTGGATTACCATTGATGACAATGAAGCGCATTATTTGAAGGTGTTGTGTGATGAGATTTTCGGTAGACAGAACTTTATCTCAAATACGATATGGCAAAAAAAATATGCTCCATCGAATGATGCTAAGTCTCTAAGTGAAGATCACGACCACATTTTAATTTATGCAAAAAACAAATCTCTATGGATACCAAACCGATTAAAGCGAGACTTAAGTTCAAATAACTCTTATAAAAATCCAGATAATGACCCGAGAGGGCTTTGGCGTGCGGATAACTACAAATGTAATAAAAATTCTACAGAACGTCCCAATTTATATTATTCAATTATTCAACCGACCACTGGCGAAGAAATATGGCCTCTTAAAACAGCGGTGTGGCGATACAACGTAGAAACCCATAAACGCCATATTGCAGAAAATCTAATTTGGTGGGGTAAAGATGGCAAAAATGGTACACCCGCATTTAAACGATTTCTATCAACTGTTGATGAAGCGTCGATGCCACAATCCGTATGGCTATGGCAAGATGTTGGTCATAATCAAGATGCCAAAAGAGAGGTACAAAAACTTAATCCTGACTCACCATTCTCAACACCTAAACCAGAGAAATTAATTGAAAGAATATTAACAATCGCCAGCAATCCCAACGACCTCGTCCTCGACTCCTTCGCCGGTTCCGGTACCACCGGCGCAGTCGCCCACAAAATGGGTCGCCGCTGGATTATGGTTGAGCTGGGTAACCACTGCGAAACCCATATCGTGCCGCGCCTGAAGAAAGTCATAACTGGCGAAGACCAAGGCGGCATAAGCAAAGCCGTCAACTGGCAAGGCGGCGGCGGTTTCCGCTATTTCCGATTGGCTCCTTCTCTGCTGAAAAAAGATACTTGGGGCAACTGGATTATCAACAAAGCCTACAATGCCGAAATGCTCAGTGAGGCCATGTGCAAACACATGGGTTTTCAGTATGCTCCCAGCCAAGCGCATTTTTGGATGCACGGCCACAGCACCGAAACCGATTTTATCTACGTCACTACCGGCAGTCTGAGTCACGATCAGCTTAAAGTTATTAGCGACGAGGTAGGCAGCAATCGCACCTTGCTGATTTGCTGCAAGGCGTTTATGGCTGAAACAAGCGCATTTGCCAATCTGACGCTAAAAAAGATTCCGCAAGTGATATTGCACAAATGCGAGTGGGATCACGACGATTACAGTTTCAGCCTGAATGTATTAGCGGATGATGACGATAGTGAGACCTACGAGGTTTTAAAAACCTCGCAGGTCTTAGATAACGAAGAAGAATAAACCAGGAAAAGGACAGCCATGAGCACTCCAATCAACGGGCAAAAAATCGCCAATCAGCTCGCCGCCCGCCTCTCGCTCCGCAGCCCGCAACGCGAATCGCTGGATATTCTGGTTGACTTACTGGAACAGTTAAACTTAAGCCAAGACCCGGATTTGCAGCATTGGTTGTCGGTGATTGGGCAGCAACATCCGTCAGTTAAAGATTTTGAGCGCACTTTCCCTTCGCTTTGTTTCGCGCTGGCAACCGGGGTCGGCAAGACGCGGCTAATGGGCGCAATGATTGCTTGGCTTTATCTGACCGGGCGTAGTCGCCATTTTTTGGTGCTGGCTCCTAACCTGACCATTTACGAGAAGCTTAAGCAGGATTTCACTCTGGGCAATCCGAAATATGTTTTTGCCGGTATTCCTGAAATTTCACAAACTCCACCGGTCATTATTACCGGCGAAGATTACGAAAGCGGGCGCGGTGTAAGACTGGATTATGCGGTACCGATGACGCTTACCGCCGATCTGTTCGCTTATGAAAGTGCGCCGCATATCAATATCTTCAATATCGCCAAAATTAATGCCCGCGATACCAAAAAAGGCGCCGTCAAATCTTCAGTTGCCAAAGTGCGCCGATTGCAGGAGTACATTGGCGACTCTTATTTCGATTATCTGGCTGAGTTACCGGATTTGGTCGTCTTAATGGACGAGGCGCACCGCTATTATGCCAGCGCCGGTGCTAAAGCCATTAACGATCTTAAACCGGTGCTGGGCATTGAACTGACAGCAACGCCTAAAACGACCGGCGCCAAACCGCGCGATTTTGCCAACATAATTTATCATTATCCGTTAGCCAGTGCGTTGAATGACGGCTTTGTCAAAATACCGGCGGTTGCAACGCGCAAGGATTTTCGTGCCGATCAGTACAGTTCTAAGGAGCTGGAAAAGATAAAACTGGAAGACGGTATCCATCATCATGAATACGTGAAAGTAGAGTTGCAGGCTTATGCCAGCACGCACCAAGCAAAGCTGGTCAAGCCTTTTATGCTGGTGGTGGCGCAGGATACCAGTCATGCCGGAGCCATCAAAACACTGATTGAAACCGAGCTATTTGAGGGACGTTATCAGGGTAAAGTCATTGAGGTTCATTCAAATCAATCAGGCGAGGAGTCGGACGAAGCTATGCAGCGCTTGCTGGCCGTGGAGCATGATGAAAATACTGAGATTGTGATTCATGTCAACAAGCTGAAAGAAGGCTGGGACGTGACCAATCTTTACACCATTGTGCCGTTGCGTGCTTCAGCCTCGGAGATTCTGACCGAACAAACCATAGGCCGCGGTCTGCGCTTGCCTTATGGAAAGCGTACCGGTGTTGAAGCGGTTGATCGGCTTACCATTATCGCGCATGACCGTTTTCAGGAAATTGTCGACCGCGCCAATGATGCAGAGTCGATTATCCAAAAAACGATTTTTATCGGTGGTGACGATGCCGATATACCTGACAAAAAACCGCAGATAATCACTGCGCCATCTTGTTTGGATATGCTCACTACCGGCAAAATGGCGACGCAGGATGATCGCGACATCGGAGCAGACCTACGAGGTTTTAAAAATCTCGTAGGTCTTGGTAATGAACAACGAATCAAAGTTGCTGAAATCGTCTTAAAGGTGGTCGAAGAACAAGCCGCCAAATTGGCGTCAAGCAAAGAGCTGAGCAAGGAAGACGTTCAAGCCTCTGTTGTACGTCGCGTTCAGCAAGTTGTGCGAGACAATCCGCCGATGCAGAGCCAACTAGACCTACGAGGTTTTGAAAACCTCGTAGGTCTTCCAATTTCCGATGAGGAGGTTGCCGATATTGTTTACGCAGTCACCGGAAAATTGATTGAACTGACACTGGATGTGCCGAAAATTGTGGTGTTGCCGACCCGCGAGGTTAATTACGGGTTTCAGGATTTTGATTTGCAACGACTGGAAAAAGTAAACTTCCAGCCGGTCAGCCAGGAAATTCTGTTGCAACATTTGGACAATAACCAAACAACCAGTATCCATTGGGCAGGGCAGGATGCACATGAAGAACAGTTGGATAACTATTTGGTGCGGTATCTGTGGGACAAGGATGAAATTGATTACGATGAACATGCCGAGTTGTTATACAAGCTGACCGGTCAATTGATTACTCATTTGCGCTCATATTTAAGTAACGAGAGCCAAGTCGAAAACATCTTGATCTACTGGCAAAAACAGTTGGGCGAATTTATTTGGGCTCAAATGCGTGAACACCAATGGACGACACCGACTGACTACATCGGCAAGGTCATTCAAGGCTTCGATGTACTTAAACCTGCAACCTTTACGCTTGCTGCCGGTGAGCAACCGCGTGACTTTCGCGCACCTATTACGGACAAACGTGCAATACGCCAGATGGTATTCAAGGGCTTTGGCAAATGTTGTTACCCTTATCAGAAGTTTGATTCAGTTGAAGGGGAATGGCGATTGGCGCAACTGCTGGAGGACGATGGGGACGTGCTTAAATGGATGAAACCGGCATCGGGACAATTTCGTATCGAATATCAGAACGGCCAAAACTATGAACCGGATTTTGTGGTGGAATGTGCTGCTTACTATTTGCTTATTGAGCCAAAGCGCGCCGATCAAATTGATACTGCTGAAGTTCAGCTAAAAGCCCGCGCCGCTAGTCGCTGGTGTGGATATGCTAATGAGCACGCTAAAAATAACGACAATAAGCTATGGTTTTATTTGCTTGTTCCTCATGATGCAATTATGTTGGGGAGAACGCTTTCTAGCTTTAAATCCGAGCATTCATGGACATAACTCCAACGTTTAGTAATCAGCTGTCCAAGCACAAATGAGCTAATGCGGTAAATAAAGCTTGTTATAATGGACGCCATTAAAATAACGAGATAAACCACTGAGTTAGTCCGGCATTTGCAGTTGCTTGTAATGCCCGTGCTCAACTGATTTTATTTTTCTTGATAATTCTGGTTCAAAAAGGAGACGTTGGTTTTGGCAACAACACAGCAGGACATTACGAGTTCGATGACTTCATCGGAAAAACGCGCCACTTGGTCTTTGGCCGGCATTTATGCTTTGCGGATGCTGGGGCTATTTATGATTTTGCCGGTGTTATCTTTATTCGCCGAACAGCTGGAAGGCTCAACGCCTGCGCTGATCGGTCTGGCGATGAGCATTTACGGCTTACCGCAGGTGCTGTTGCAAATTCCTTTCGGTTTGTTATCTGACCGCTTCGGCCGTAAAAAAATCATTATTATCGGCTTGGTGATGTTTTTTATCGGCAGCGTGATTGCGGCACTGTCAACGACTATTTACGGGGTTTTGATCGGCAGGGCATTTCAGGGCGCCGGTGCGGTTTCGGCCGTTATCATGGCCTTGGTGGCTGATTTGACTCAGGAAGTTCATCGTACCAAAGCCATGGCGATTATCGGGATCAGCATCGGCGGATCGTTTGGCCTTGGCATCATCGCCGGGCCTATAATTTCAGGATTCGGCGGCGTACAGAGTGTTTTTGGGGTAACGGCGGTACTCACCCTGCTGGCTATTTTGGCGATTATTTATATCGTTCCGAATCCCCAGCAATCCAAATTGCATCGGGATGCGGAGTTCGTTCCGAAAGAATCCATGCAGGTGCTGAAAAATCCGGATTTGTTGCGCCTGAATTACGGTATTTTTACCTTGCACCTGGTTTTAATGGCTATTTTTGTCGTGGTGCCTTCATTGATGAGGAATGCCGGATTAGCGGCAGGTCATGAATGGCAGGTTTACTTGCCGGTTTTCGTTATTTCGATGGCTTTTGCGGTGCCGTTCGTCATTCTGGCCGAAAAGAAACGCAAAATGAAACAGGTGTTCCTAGGCGCAATTGCAGTTGTGATGACTGCCGAACTGGGATTATCGGCAGTTCATCAAAACCTAGTCGGGATTATCGGTTTCTTGTGGCTGTTTTTTTGTGGCTTTAACCTGTTGGAAGCGACACTGCCTTCTTTAATATCGAAGACCGCGCCTGCCGATTTGAAAGGCACGGCGATGGGTGCTTACTCAAGCTCGCAGTTCATGGGGCTGTTTATGGGCGGACTGGTCGGCGGCTGGTTTAACGGGAAATTCGGAGTCACGGCAGTGTTTTTATTCTGCGCCGCTGCTGCATTCAGCTGGTTGGTGGTGTCCTTATGGATGAAACCTCCCCGCTATGTCGCAAACCTGCTTATTTCACTGGAAAAACTCAATGAACAAGGCGCAAACGAATTTGTTGCCGAAATGCTTAAAATCAGCGGGGTGGAAGACATCAACCTGCATTATGAAGAGGGTTTGGTTTATCTTAAGGTTGATAACCAAAAACTTGATAAAGACCAATTACAAGGTTTGATCACTCAGTACGTCAATGCATAATCGCGTAAATGATGAGGAGAAATAGATGCTTAATAAAGTAATGTTAATAGGAAGATTGGGCGCTGACCCTGAGGTTCGTTACATGCCGAGCGGCGGCGCCGTTACGACATTGAGCCTCGCAACTTCCAGGCGCTGGAAAGACAAGCAAACCGGCGAACGCCGCGAAGAAACCGAATGGCATCGAGTGGTAATGTTCAATCGCTTGGCTGAAATCGCCGGTGAATATTTGAAGAAGGGCAGTCAGGCGTATATTGAAGGCCATATTCGTACGCGGAAATGGCAAGCTCAAGACGGTCAGGATCGCTACACCACTGAAATCGTTGCAGACTCGATGAACATGTTGGACAGCCGTAGCGGCGGCACTTCCGAGTTTGGCGGCGAGCAGCCTCAGGGCGGCGGATATTCCAAGCCTGCCGGCCAGTCTCAGCAACCGGCACCGCAAAGCAGTTCCGGTTCCATGCCGCCACCGCCAAATTATGACGACTTCGATGATGATATCCCGTTCTAGAGGACACCTTGTAGCTATTATGTAAAGAATATAATTAAGCTTCTGTTATAAGAGGCTTTTTTATGGAAATAGAAAAAAATTTGTAAAGTTTATATTTGATCTTTTCAGGATATGTAATACCTCGTAATTTTTGTAAATTTTATTAGTACTTGTGGGTTCGTAAAATATTTGTCTTGTATGGAATAAGGTGGGACGAACTGAGATTGAAGAATTACAAGAGGAACAAAGATTTTTTGATTTGGATCGGACAAAAATGAATTTTGCACATTATTTTTAGAAATATTTAATTTAGCACGATATTTGCCAATAACCTAAAGTGGTCAAATTGAGCTCTAGTACTCAGTCAATTTTATAATGTCGGGTATAGCTTCTTCAATTTCACCCGCGCATGCTCATTAGTAAATCGCCATTCCATGGGACGCCCGCTCGCATTTCTATGTTTTTGCCACGTTGCGATTTCAGTTTTTAATTCGTCTTGGTCTGGAATGCGTCGATCCAGACATTGCCTAGATAAAATGCTTAATTCGATTTCTGCCATGTTCAGCCAACTGCCGTGCTTTGGCGTGTAGTGGATGTCCAGTTTATCTAATAATCTCCGCGCTTCCTCAGGCGGAAAAGCCTTATAAAGTGATGCGCCGGTATGGGTATTTAAGTTGTCCATTACTAATGAAATACGCTCCGCACGAGGATGTATGACATCGACCAAGTGCCGTATTTGCTGCGCCCAGTCTATCGCCGTTCGTTGATTTGTCACCGCGACATGCCGCCTTCCTTCTAGCGGTTCAAAAAACATGAATAGAGAGCTAACGCCATTGCGTTCATATTCCGTATCGTATTTTTCCACCGATCCAGGTTTGGCCGGTATCGGCTGACGTGTTTCTTTGAGGTGCTGCTTGCTACTTTCATCCATACAGATCAAGGGATGCGTTTCATCATACGATCGTTGATAAACCTCCAGTATGTTTTCCATGGCGCAGACAAATTCAGCATTCGCTTTAGCCGGAATACACCATTCTTTATTCTGCCAAGGCTTTAACTCATTTTTTTTAACGCCTGACGAATCGTTTCGTGGGCTACGCTTTCAACGTACCCCAGTTCCACCATGCGTTGTCCAAGCAGGCGTAAGGTCCAGCGACTACGGCCCTCAGGCGCATCACCACACAGTAAAGCGACCAGATGGGCTTCGTTTTCACCGTCAATCTTTCGCTTTCTGGCCCGAACCGGAGCCGCCCGATTTAATGCGGACTCTAAACCTTCCCGAACCAAGCGTTCTCTGACGCGCTCAACGGTGCGTGTTGAAAGGCCAAAGGTTTCGCCGATTTGTTTATCCTGCCATTTTTCACCTAATTCACCGAGGTCCGCTTTCAGCAATATTTCCGCATGAAGTCTTTTATGCGCAGCCACTTTGCCCTTATGAATTAAACTCTTCAAATAGGTAGGTTCATCTTCCGTTAGACGCACCAGGTATTTCTTTGCCAACTGTCAGTCTCATTTAATATACAAACTGGCTATATGAGGACAAACACCCGACATATCAAGAATGACTGAGTACTAGCTTTATGCTATTGAAAGCACAATAGCATACTTTCAGAAACGCTTGCCGGCCCAGACGACGCGACCTATGATGGCGTGGTCTTCAGTATTGAAATCGTCGATGGTGAAGGCTTCATAAGCTGGGTTATCAGAAATCACCTTGAGTTTGCGCCCCATTAAGCGTTGGATGCGCTTGATAAGCAGGCCACTGCTCAGTTTAAGACAGTAAATACCGTCCTCTATTATATTAGTGGGAGAACAATCAATCATGACCACATCCCGCTTGTGCAAGGTGGGTTCCATAGAATCACCTATGACATGAATCAAGCAGCAATTTTCCGGGCTTAAGCCAATTTCAGTCCGAAACCAGCTTTGTTTAAAAGCTAATCTATCAATGATTTGCTCATTGTCATTAAGCAAGCCGTGTCCGGTGCTAGCATATACATCATATAAAGGTATATAACAAAAATCATCAATATCAGGAGAAGAAGAGACAGCCACAGTCTCGCCTTTCCACATCGAGCCTTTGCCCGATGCCAGCCATTCCAAAGACACGCCCATTATGTCAGCGATAACCATTAATCGTTTGCGCGATGGATCACTTTCGCCATTCCGCCACTTTCGTACTACAGATTCAGAAACTTCGCACTTTCGAGCGAGCTCTGAATTACCACCAGCAATATCTATCAACTGCGTGATGCGCACTGCAAACAAATCGGAATCCAGTTCAGAAATCAACATGTCAACTCCGAACTAACCTCAAACTTTGGGCAATAAAAATATTTAATATCGCACTTTTGTAATATCATGATTTATTTATATAAATTAAAATTAACAACGCCATTTAACGGATTATTATACGAATATCGGACTTATTTTCACTTTAGTGCTTTATTATGTCACGTTCGTGCGATACAATTTTGCACATGGACACGTTGAACACCTTAAAAAATCCTGAACTGAATGCTGACTCTCTGCCGACATCATGGCCGCTTTGCGCAAGGCCGGATAGAGTTTGCGAAAGCTACCCAAAATCAAGGGCTGGCGTTCGGCACTCTAAAAGCAGCAATCAAAGTGCTATACCCAAACGGCTAATTTCTGACGCGCTAGGCATCACAAGTCCTACGAAATATGATCAAGCCGCTACGGCGACAATAGACTGCCTAATAGAGGGACTCCAGCCCCACTATCTGATTGGACAGTCTAGCTAGTTTAACAAACCCTTACAATGTAAAAAGTTAACAATGAATTAAATATGAGAATTGTCAAAGATACGCAACCGTTAGAGTAATTTACCCGTGTTAAGCGTTATAAAAACATTTGTTATGGAGTCTGGGGAGCGATATTGTATGTTAGTGAATAATAGTTCCGGTTTGCCGTTGTTCTATCCCAACTTATTCATTACTACTCAAGTGCGTAATAGATCGTTGTCTTACTCGACGATGGAAGCAACTTTAAGTGGGATTTCAGTTCTGTTACGGTACATGGAAGAGCGTGGTGAGAGCCTTGAAGAACGCTTTCAAAAGGTTGCGTTATTTAAGGAACATGAGCTTGATGCCATCAGAGATTTTTGTCAGATCAAATTCCGCTCTCAATCTAATGAAAACAGTAACGGAATGTTTAATCTTTCAGAGTTGCGGGAGTTTGATGAGAAGGTTAGCTCTCAAACCGAGTACGTAAGACTTACGATTGTCGCTCAATACACTAAGTGGTTAGCTGAGCAATTTATCGCTAATAGCAAGGATAAGTTAACAGTATTTCAAATCGGTAAAATAGAGAAAGGAATCAAAGCCAGAAGACCCGTAAAAAAGAACCGTAATGCGGAGCAGCATGAGAAAGGTTTGGATGATGAACAACTTGACTTGCTTTTTGAGATACTCAGGCCTGACTCACCTCTTAATCCTTTTGCAGATAAGTCGGTCAGAATCAGAAACCGACTGATCATTTTTATGCTTTATCACCTTGGTTTACGGGGCGGTGAACTCTTAAATATTCGAATTCGCGATATCGACTTCGGTAAAAATCAGTTAATTGTCGCCAGGAGGGCGGACGAAAAAGATGATCCTAGAACCTACCAGCCTTTGGTGAAAACACTGGATCGACGCCTCCCCATGAACGAATCATTGGTACAGGAAATACATCACTATGTCCTTAGTGTTAGAAAAAAAATCCCAAATTCGAAGAAGAATGATTTTCTGTTTGTGACGCATAAATCGGGGCGAACACAAGGTCAGCCACTTTCAAAATCAGGTTATAAAAAAATACTCGAGGTTGTCCGAAAAGCATCTCCATCATTGTTCAATCTGGCTGGACACCAATTACGTCACACCTGGAACGAAAAGTTTTCCGATCGAATGAATACTATGGATAAGCCTATAAGCCCAGAAGAACAAGAAAAAATGCGCTCATATCTAATGGGCTGGAAGGAAGGATCTGGAACCGCAGCGCACTATAACAAACGTTTTGTGAAAAAGAAGGCTAATGAAGCGGCGTTGAAACTACAGGAAGGAATGATTCGAGTGCCGAAAGGGGGTAAGCAATGAAAAGTAAAGATAAAAATCGAATTATTATGATCAGACAAGAATCCCTATCCAAAGCAGGCTATTTGTTTCATCCAAATAATGAATACTGGCAGTTAGACAAAAACACTAAGATCCCAGTAGGATCTGTTTATCGCTTGCTAGATGATCTCATAGCGGAAAACTATCTTAATGTATTAGTTTATTACGCGTCCAATCTGTCAGCCTCACATACAAGAAATATTAATGAACGTTTTTTACACATGCTCAAAACTACCGGTGTATCAATTATTACTGATAGCGCATTAATTAACTACAGAGCTGCACTTACAAAAAATACTGAGTGGTATTTGGGCACGATTCGTGGCTTTCTTAAGAAGTGGCATGAGCTTGGGTATGCAGGGATATCTGATAACGTCATCGATTTACTCGATGGCTGGACCATCAAAGGAAACATTAAAGGGGACGTCATAAAGAGGCTTGATCCTGTCAGTGGCCCTCTGAGTGACATTGAGCTTCAAGCATTTAATGAGGGCGCTGTACAGGCCTACGAAAAGAATGCCATATCTTTTACAGATATGGCATTAGGTTTGTCAATTAGTAATACTGGTCGACGCCCAATTCAGATATCTCATTTGCGATTAAAAGATGTTCTGAAGGGATCAAATAAAAAAGATGAATCAATCTACTTGCTGAATATGCCACGGGCCAAACAGCGAGCTACGGAATTTCGAGGCCAGTTTAAGCAATTTGCCATTACGCAAGAACTTTGGTCGATCCTGAGTGCACAAGCAGTGCATGCAGCTCAGTCTGTGGAGAAGGTGATTGGTTTTAAATTGCAGGAAATGGATCGATTGGAATTACCGCTGTTTCCGGATCTGGATGCGAGTTCAAAAATTAAATCGCCACAAAAGCTAAGGGATGCCCTGAAGACTGATCTATTACATATTCAGTCAGTGAAGATTTCAGAAACTTGTAAGTTCATAGCTGACGTGGCAGAAATACATTCTGAGCGTACAGGACAATTACTGAATATCTCATCCAATAGATTTCGCTATACGATAGGAACTCGAGCTGCAAGAGAAGGATTTGGAGAAATGGTTATTGCAGAATTGCTTGATCATTCAGATACACAAAACGCCGGCGTTTATATCAAAAATATACCTGAACATGTTGAGAAACTGGATCAGGCGGTTGGGCATTACCTTGCACCTTATGCGCAAGCTTTTGCGGGTGTGCTTGTGGACTCAGAATCACATGCTAAACGGGGTAATGATCTCAATAGCCGAGTTAAGGTGGATGGGGATGGTATAGGAACTTGTGGCAATTATGGGGTTTGCGGGGCAAATGTTCCAATTCCCTGTTATACGTGCATGCACTTCCAGCCGTGGCTGGATGGTCAGCATGAAATCGTTTACAACGAATTGATCGCAGAAAGGGAAAGGCTGTTTGGGGATATGCAAATAGCTGCTGTCAATGACCGTACCATTTTTGCCGTTGCTGACGTAATACAGCGATGTGCTACGCGTAGGGAAGAGTTAGCAAATGGCTGATATATTTAACTTTATACCAAAATATGAAAAAGATGCGGAAGGCAATTTATTGGATTTTATTAGCAAGTGCAAGACGGAACTTACTGTTTTTGGTGATGACTTGAATTGGGAAGCGTGGAAGTGGCCTAAAGCTGGACACTTTACCAAGTTTGGCGTTAACTCACGCACCAACGATGACACTAAAAAGCTGGATGACCATTTTATTGATTTTGCGAAGGCCTATTTTCGATATCAGCAAGGGCAAGAGCCAACTGGAACTAAAAATGAGCTGAAAGCGTTAAGGACGATTGAGGGCGCATTACTACAAAGCGGCGTCCCGGCAGGCATTCATAACCTTTCTATACCAATTTTGGATAATGCTGCACAGCTCACAAGAGACAACTATTCAAAAAAGGCTGCTTATCATGGTGGAAAGGAGTTAGAACGACTCGCCAAATTTGTTACTTCGAAAAAACTGATTGCAACGGATCTGAGCGGGTGGATAAGTCCTATACCAAATTCGAAGGATGGGAATCAAACAGGTAAAAAGGCCAAAGAACGGCGAGAAAAAAAGATGCCTTCAGAAGAAGCAGTAATGGCGCTGGCCGAAATTTTCGCTATTAATCCAACAAAACCTAAAGACATTTTTACATCTTCGACATTCGCAATGACGATGGGTGCGCCGTCTCGTATTTCTGAGGTGTTGGATCTGCCAGTGGATTGCGAGATAGAACAATTTGATTCTAAAGGTGTATTGCGCTATGGGTGGCGTTTCTACTCAGCAAAGGGCTTTGAGGGTGATATAAAATGGATTCCAACAGAAATGGTAGGTATTGCTAAGGAAGCGATCAAACGTCTAACGCAATTAACCGATGAATCGAGAAAGCTTGCAAAATGGATCGAAACGAATCCGGGTAAATTCTATCGGCATGAGAGTTGCCCTAAGGTAGGCAATGATCAACAACTTACAATGAAAGAAGCTTGTCAAGCATTAGGCTTAGCCAATGGCATAAAAAAACGATGTATAGCTTCATTACTCAACTGTGGCCTTGAGCAGAAAGATGGCATACATACTCTCGACAGTCTTTGGAAATATGTACTATCAAGGCAACCAAAGAATTTTCCCTGGTTGAATCGGGCGAAAAATATTAAGTACAGTAATGCGTTGTTCTGTATGCAAAGAAATATAATTCATGATCAACGTGGCATTAGTCCAGTAATTCTTTGGGTGCCCCGCACAAATACTTTTAACAATGACTTGTCACCGAGAAACAGCCTAAAATCAGACACACATCAGAGTATATTTGACAGATATGATTATCGTGGAGCAGATGGAAACCGAATTACGCTGAAATCTCATCAGGCGCGTCACTTGCTTGATACTATTGCACAACGTGGTGGACTGTCGCAGTTAGAAATTGCCAAATGGGCGGGGCGAGCTGACCAAAAGCAGAATCGTACCTATAATCATATGAGCGAGTATGAGATGGTGGCCAAAGCAGAGGCATTGGATACATCGTTAACGCTGTTCGGGTCTTCAGGTGAAATCGATAAGCACTTGCCAATCACCATCCAGGAATTCAATACCTTGGAAAAAGGTGCTGTTCATGTAACAGAGTTCGGCGTGTGTGTTCATGATTACACCATGACTCCTTGTGAAAAGTACAGGGACTGTCTAAATTGCCATGAGCAGGTATGCATAAAGGGCGAGACTGAAAAGCTTATAAAAATCAAAGCACGATTGAGTATAGTTGAACAACAATTTCAGGCTGCGGAAAATGCTATTAGTGATGGATCGGCAGGAGCAGATCGGTGGTACGAATATCATAAAAATACTAAGGAGCGTCTACTGGAGCTAGTCTCGATTTTGGAAAATCCAGGATTAGAGGATGGGGCTCAGATTAAACTGTGCAATGACAAATCATTCAGCCCGCTACGTAGGGCCATTGAGTCCAAGCGTTCAATGAATGGACCGGGGCATTCTGAAGATACGAAGCTCTTGGATGATATGGCAAAACTTTTGGGAGGCGGACTTGGCTAAGCACTTAACTCAGGCTGATGTAGAAGCAATTCTCAGTATCATTTATGCTTGGAAGGACCAAAAACTAACATGGGAAGGTATATGCGATGCATCTGCATCAGTTATAGGAAAAAAACCGACTCGGCAGTCTTTAAATGCAAATAAACTTATAAAGGAGGTTTACAAGTCAAAGAAGTTGACCCTTAAAGCTCATGGGCCAGTTACACCCAAGCCTAGTAGTTTAACTATGGCTGGGGATCGTATTGCAAGACTGCAAAGCGAAATAGAAAACCTGAAGCGTAAAAACTCAATATTATTAGAGCAGTTTGTTATATGGCAATACAATGCCTATAAACGTGGTATTAAGGAACATCAATTGAATGAGCCTCTGCCACGTATTGATCGTGAAAGAACCGAATAATAAGAGTATTAAGAAGTTAGTTTATTTACAAAACTGGCAAAGTTTGCATGCCGTTTAACAATTACAGGCGTCATACTGTTTGGTAGTTGCGCATGACACATCCATCGACCAGAGAACATACGACTCGTTCAAGTAAGTACAAATAAAGATCGATGATACTGAAGGTAAAATAAGTGCTCATCGGCAATCCAGCGTAGACATAAACCAGAATTCAAACCAAGAGAATCACGTTGATCCTGGCTTAAACGTGGCGATAGGATTGAAGTGGCTACACTAAACCGGACACACAATCTAAAATAATCTGAAATTAGAGAGTGTGTCAAAAATGGATCAAGAAAAACAAAATATAAAAATTTATAGCGCCGAATTTAGGGAATCCTCGGTCAAGCTGGCCCTGGAATCAGAAAAGGCAATTGCCCAGACCGCCAGAGATTTAGGGGTTAACGCCAATACGCTACATACCTGGATCAACAAATATAGCCAGCCAAAAGAACCCAACAAAACAGTTCGAACCGATGAGCATCTTTACGAAGAATTGAAGCAAACAGCGGCTGAAAAAAACGATGTCGAACTCACTGAAGTGATCAAGGCCTTGTTCAAAAAGAGCCGAAGAAACTATGGGACGCGCCGACTTAAGGAAGCCTTAATCAATAAGGAGCGGCAGGTCAGCCGCCGGCGTATTGGCCGGTTAATGGAGGCGGCAGGTTTGGCTTGTAAAACCAAGCGCAAATTCAAAGCCACGACGAATTCTAAGCATAACCAACCGATAGCGCCTAATCATCTGGATCGTCAGTTCACAATGAAACGACCCAATCAGGCTTATGTCGGTGACATCACTTATGTCCATACCCAGGTAGGCTGGTTATATTTAGCGGTGGTGATTGATCTTTTCTCCCGGCAAGTCGTGGGCTGGTCGATGGCCGACCATATGCGAACCCAATTGGTCAATGATGCCTTATTGATGGCCCTATGGAAACGCAAACCCGATAAAGGTTTATGGTGGCATACGGATCGAGGCAGCCAATATGCGTCGGAAAGTCATCGGGCCTTGTTAACGCAGTATGGAATTCAACAGAGCATGAGTCGGAAAGGAAATTGTTGGGATAACGGTGTGCCACGAAGGCGAATAGAAGGAATAATTCCTTCTTGCAGCTATGCTGCGTAAGAGATGAGGGTTGGCCGCTCGAAGTCTGGTTACAGGACTCGGCTTCAAACCACCACGAGCTGCAGTGATTAAAAGTCAGGGTAGTGAGCGTCGTTGGAAAAGGCATGGTTTAAGTGTCAGGTGAGAATCAAGAAGATGAACGAAAGTGGACAGTCGATGACATGTCGAAAAGCAATTCAACCAACGTCAAAATCGAGTAGAGTTATTGACTCGGGACAAATCCAGACAGTGCCTGTTTATGGGCTGGGTGGCGTTCGGTGTAGAGGCTGCATGATCTTGGTTCAGGCTCTTATGTGTGTCAATCACCATCCAAAAGTTTCCACCCATCAACATCGAAATTTTTCCAGGTTGACGCGTAGGGTTATTACTTTTCAATCGCCTTTTTCCGCTGTTTAAATCGATAGGAATCATTGCCGGTTTCGAGAATATCGCAGTGATGTTTTCTCATACAGTTGGCTGATCAGATGAAACAGCAAAGCGCCACCGGACTCAGGGAATGGTAGATAGCCGAGTTCATCAAGGATAACAGCATCGATCAGTATCAACTGCTTGGCTAAGTTTCCCGCCTTACCCAATTGCTTTTCCTTGTCCAGTTGATTGACCAGATCGACCGCGTTGTAGAAGCGAATGCGTTTTCCTTGATGGATAGCCGATACGGCCAAAGCGGTCGCTAAATGGGTTTTTCCGGTGCCCGTACCACCGACCAAAATTAGGTTATGCGCCTGATCCATAAAGCTGGCTGTCGCCAGTTGTTCAATACGGGATTGCTCCAACGGTGTTTCGCTCCAGTCAAAATGGATTAAGTCGCGATGATGAGGAAAGCGTGCGGCTTTGAGTTGATAATTTAAGCTACGCGCTTGACGATCCGCCTGTTCGGCGATAATCAACCGATCGAGCCAGACTTCGGGCATTACGGGTTTTTGTTGTGCAGAAGACTCCGCACGCCACTCGCTCCAAGCTGCGGCCATGCCGTAGAGATGCAGTGCTTTAAGCTGAGCATGACGATCAATGTTCATGTCGCAGACTCCGTAGGCGGTCATAACGGCTGCAATCGGCCATCGGTTCAAGTTGCAGGGTCGGCATCGATAGCTTAATGTTC
Source organism: Methylobacter sp. (assembly GCF_036845245.1). Lineage (NCBI taxonomy): Bacteria > Pseudomonadati > Pseudomonadota > Gammaproteobacteria > Methylococcales > Methylococcaceae > Methylobacter > Methylobacter sp. Next base: position 1,908 of record NZ_DAIUEH010000020.1, on the reverse strand, counting down.
TCCAAGGCTTTTGGACGTGCCGTTTCGGTTAAGCGCCGCATCTCGTTCAGCACCACGGCAGCGGCGACTACACCGGTTTGTAAGGTCAGGTCACACGCCACTTCCAAGGTGTCCAGGCCGCCATCTCCCAAGGTTCTGGCCATTAACAGTAGTTCAACAAAAGCTCGATCACCTTTGTCTTGCTTGAGAACCCGATCTCGAACCACACGAATAGAAACAGGCAACTCCCATTGTTGAAACGGCGCACCATGCCTTAAGGCTCCCGGCTTTTTCTCCAATACCGGTAGATAATGCCAAGGATCACAGATCAGTTGATCGCGACCCAAGCGGCGTGGGTGTTCGGCAACAATCTGACTGTCGGCAACGATCCGTAGCCGATCCGCCGTCACCCGTACAGAAACCACACGATTTGCCCACTCGGCAGGCACACTGTAACGGTTGTGATCAACCCTGATCAGGCACGTGCTTGAAACTCTCAGGGTTTTCTCCACATAGCCATCAAATACGGCGCTCACTGCTTTCAGCAGTGGTTGTTCTTCGGCAAAGCACTCAGCGATAGTACGGGTAGTTTGTTGAGGATGCCTTCGGCCAGCCAGCTCCAAACAGCGTATCGCCAGCCAGTCATTCAGCGCGGCAAAGTTTTCAAATTTGGCGATGGGGGTAAACAACCACTCGCGGATATTGCCGACTTGGTTTTCCACTTGGCCTTTTTCCCAGCCTGACTCGGGGGTGCAGGCGACAGGTTCAAACAGATAATGATTGGCCAAGGTTAAAAAACGGCGATTAAATCGACGCTCCTTGCCGACAAAAATGGCATCGACTACCGTTTTCAAGTTGTCGTAGACCATCCGTTTGGGAACGCCACCAAAAAATGCAAAGGCCCGGACATGGGCATCCAACACCATTTCCTGAGTTTCGCGCGGATAGGCGGCAACAAACATCTGCCGACTGTAAGTCAGCCGAAAATGAGCAACCTTGATGGTTTGCGACACGCCGCCTAGCACTACGACCTCATGGCTCCAATCAAACTGGCAAGTCTCTCCGGCGGGGAAAGCCAGCGGCACAAAGACTGGTGTCATGGCGGGACGGTGGCCAGCTTGCTGTTTCCAGCTCAGCACAAACCGTTGCACGGGACCATACGAGCCTTGATAACCTTCGACCTGCAGGCATTCAAACAACCGTTGTGCCGTCCGACGTTGGCGTTTCGGCAGTTTTGCATCAAGTTCCAGCCAATCGATTAATTGCGCTTGAAACTCGCCTAACTTGGGCGTGGGTTGATGCTGACGCTGATAATTTGGTTCCGCTTCAGCTTTTAACGCTTTGCGAACCGTAGGGCGAGAAAGTTTAAGACTGCGAGCAATTGAGCTAATGCTCTCGCCGCTCACAAAATGACGCCGTCTGATTTCGGCTACAAATTCCATCGATAACACCCAGGGTGACTCCGGTAAAAATACCGGATGATTGCACACTATCGGGGTGGCAACTTTTCAATGTTGATTTCCCCGATTCCCTGGTAAGTTTTGCATGGTGATTAACAGTTATAGCCATCTGGCGAGTGTTTCTCATAGCCTATGTGGCTATCCATTTCGGCATTCAGTGAGGCTTCCACTGTAATCTTTAACAGTTCTCGACGCAGTTTGGCCAAGTCGCTGGGGGATTTCAAGCCTCGCCCTAATTCTTGCATGGCTGAAATCAATTTTGGGTCTTTAATCAGGTCGCTCATTTTCTCCCCTTATGTCGCCGTATTGTACGGCTCTGAAAATAAACAGTTACACGAATTTATTTACCCCTCACTCAAAATTAAACTATCAATCCCCGCTGGAATTTGAACGGGAATTTTATAAGAAGACTGCTTAGTGCGTGTTTTAAAAGTGACAAAAACAGCTAAAATGCAAAAATAAGCATTTC
>NZ_DAIUEH010000019.1:0-87201 GCF_036845245.1 Methylobacter sp. | reverse complement strand
CGACGGAAGCTGGCTCGGCTTTATCCTTGTACTTCATCATGACTGACTACTAGGATTGCGCTTCGGAGTTGAATCCGCGCTTCAAAACACATTGGTACAGGATTCCCTAACTTCCTTAAGCTCTACAGCAATTTCCCGGCGCATACGGAAATCCCGCCTCGTGTGGGCAATGTTGTAAGGGATATTAGGGTTTTTTTCATACTTTACGGCGGTGCGGATAATACCTATCCATTGCCGGTCATTATCTTCCATTTCTTTAAAGCGATTACGAATGCGCTCCAGTTCCTGATTACAATAGGTAATAAAGCCGGCCGCATAAAATACGCTGTTTTTCAGGTAATCCAGCAAAGCAGCCAAATCGCCATTAATTTCAGCAACAACCGCTTCAAAATTGTCCGGCTCATTGACTGACATATTCCCCGGTTCTTCAACAGCTTTTTTGGCTGGAGGCATGGCTTCAGCAGCAACCGCATTAACAATATCGTGTATTACTTGATTTTTGGCAGGCGGCTTTTCCGCTACTTTGGTGCGGCTGCCGGCTCCGCCGCTTTGGGTTAATTTTGTCCACAATCCGTAACGTAAATAATGCGTCAGCCCGCCTTCGTGTTTAGCTTTATCGTCGCCCTGATAAAATGCTTCCAGGGTTTTGATTTCGGCAGCCCGCTCATTTAACAAACGCTCCCTTGCGTGCAAGGGTTTGGCGATAAATGCTTCAACGGCAACGCGGCTAAAGCGTAAAAACAGCACTTGAAAACCATGACGGATACGCGCTTGCTCAAGGTTTTCCTCAACATCGGAATGCAGCAGGGTTTTGCGTACTTCTTCGGTTTCCCACAGCAGGCTTTGAGTTTTAAACGCAATTTGGTCGATAAGCGCCTGTAGCGCTTGCGCCAACTGATCGGTCAGCTCCGTCTCAAATTTTTTCTGGATTTCCCGAAATAATTCCTCGCGAATTTTGTAATTGCCCTCGCGCGGGTCAGGCATGGAGATCGTACCGCCTGCCGTGTAAATACGTTTTAATTCATCCGGCTGGGCTGTCGTCAGATTGGTGAGCAAAAATTCGATTTTTTCATCGTAAGCGACATGCAGAGCGGCCAGTTCAAAATGTTCCGAACCCAAAGCATCGGCTTCTTTGCGGCCCTGAATGATCTCGGCATACCAGGTGTCGAAGTCTTTTTTGATGCGTTGCCATTCGCGTCCCCACCACTGATTAAAATCTTTGCCGAGCAAATCGTCTTCTTGAATTTCGGTTTCATCAAATACACCGTAAATCGGTTCAAGCTTAAACAACACTTCGTTGGCAATTTGTCTAATACCGCTGACCAACGCATCGCAACGCCTTTCCAAAACGCCCGAGCGCTCGTGGTCGATGTAGTAATTGATTGATTCTTTTAAAGCAACCATGCCGTCGTTAATGCCAAGCTTTTTCATTTTAGCTTTATCGTCAGCGTTTTTAGTGCGTCTTAGGGTATCTTCGGAAGGGATACCGAACTCGACCAAATGGGCGCGTGCGCAAACCGGGATCAACCGGCGCTCAGGCACTGATGGCCAATAGCTGCGGTGTTTGGTATAAGTCTCCTTAAAATCGATCTGGTCATCCATGGCGTCGGCTTGGGTCAGCACCACAAACACCTTGTCAGACACTTTTACACTGGGGTCTTCGGAATCGGCAATGACCAGCATTTCTTTCTCAGGGCCGGTGATGGACGGTTGCTTCATTTCCTTGGCGTAAATAATGGCATCGCAGTTTTTTAGGCGCTCGGTCGCTTGCTCGGCATGCATTAAAATGCCTGAGTTAAAGCCCGGCACATCATGGAAAATAATGTCCCGGTCACTGCGCAAACGCACGGTTTTCAATTGAATGCGCTTAATAGCAAGGGATTGGGCCCGGTTTTTAAACACTGCCGACTGCAATTGCTCGCTGATTTCGCCAATATCGATAAAGTGTTGGCTAAAGCCGTTTTTCTGTTTTGAAAATACCGAAATCTCGCTAAGATGTTTTTCCGTATCATCAAAATCTTCTTGTATTTCTTTGCGCTCGCGTTCGCTTAAAATGCCTAACAGCGCATCGCGCCGCTGCATTTGAAGTTTGCTGATTTCTTCTTTGCTGTAATATTGTATAAACAGCAGTTGATCTTCTTCGGTTTGGGCGGACCATATTTCTGTACTGGTGAAGGTACAGCGCTCACGCGCAGACGGCAAAATTTCCTGGCCTAACCAGGCATTCAGTAATGCGCTTTTACCTGCCTTTTCTAAGCCAATCACGGCGACCTCGAAACGATTGGTATGCAGGCGCTCCAATTGCCTGTTTAATCGCGGCCGCTCAATATTGAGTCGTCTTAGCAGATCAGGGGGAATATCCACGCCGGTCTTATTGCTCAAAGTAATCAGTTTATCTGCTAATACCGATGTTTTTTCGAGTCTGGCCAATTGTTTTTGACAGGTTTCTAACCAAGTAGTCATAAATGTTCCGAAATTACCGAAGAGATGAGACGAATTAAATTACCATAGTTTACCGCATTGCGAATTGCCTCAAATAAAAAACCGGTAAAATGCAATCTATAGGGCTTCAATAGCATAGCGTATGCGGCCTCACGGCATGATAAGGCTGATTATCGGTGCATTGCCCGCTACACCAACATCAACTCCTGCAACACCTTAATCTCATCTCTGATCTTTGCCGCCTGCTCGAATTCAAGATTTTTCGCATGCCGATACATGGTTTCTTGCCCACCTTAAGCCGACTGGGAATTTCTGGCGGTCCAGCTACTGGGCTATTAACAGCGGATTGATGACCTCAAGATTGTCAATCCAATTGAAATCAGAGACATTGCGTGTTGCTATAATTTTATGATGCTCAAGACAAGTTGCTGCAATCAGGGCATCACCTAGCGACATTTTTCGCTGCTGTTTTAAGGCAATGGCAAGTTCATAACAATTTGGGCTGAGATAAACGATTTCTAAATTATCCAGTAAGTCGGTAATAGCTTGCCTCTCAAAAGACTGTAATCCTGCATATCCCAATACTTCAACACGGCTAATAATCGAATACTGAGGGTCATTGTCAATAATCCATCGCCGTAAATCGCAGAACTCGGCTTGTACTGCGTAAATAATCACATTGCTGTCTATCAGTAGTGTCATTCGGTATAGCTGATATTACGATCTTGGCGCTGCTCGTCTTGCCACTGTACGCCATCAACACCAGCAAAGACACCCAGCGCCACGGCATTATCCAAGGCTTTTCTTAGTCGGTCTTTACGTTGTTGCGGATCGGTTGTTAACTGGGCACTGGCCTGTTTTTGCTCTAAAAATAGGACAAAGTCATAAACTTCCGCCTGTAGTTGTGGCGATAATTTCTCGGTATGTTGTTGTATTATTTCGTCTAAACGCATGATTTTCGCTCATCTTCGTTAGTTATACGTGACTGTTTTGATTAATCTAACTAAAACAATGGTTATGTTAACCCAACCTATCCCAACATCAACCCCTGCAACACCTTAATCTCATCCCTGATCTTTGCCGCCTGCTCGAATTCAAGATTTTTCGCATGCCGATACATGGTTTCTTCCAGTTGCTTCAGTTTCTTGCCCGCCTGCTTGGGCGTCATGGTCGCCTTGTAGTCGGCCGGAAATTCCGCCACTTTGTCTAGCAGCTTATTGGCGCTGGTCATGCCTGCGCCGGGTATTGAGACTTGCATAATATCGATGACCGACTTAAAAATGGTCTTCGGTTCTATGTGGTGCTCGATATTAAACTTGTGCTGCTTTTCGCGGCGACGATCGGTTTCGTCTATCGCCTGCTGCATCGATTTGGTGATTTTATCGCCGTACAAAATCGCTTTGCCGTTGACGTTTCTCGCAGCCCGGCCGATGGTTTGCACCAGCGACACGACCGAACGCAGGAAGCCTTCCTTGTCGGCGTCCAGTATCGCAACCAACGACACTTCCGGTATATCCAGCCCTTCGCGCAACAGGTTGATACCGACCAGCACATCGAACTGCCCCAGCCGCAAGTCGCGGATGATCTCGACTCGCTCCACGGTATCGATGTCGGAATGCAGATAACGCACCCGTACGCCGTGTTCCATCAGATATTCGGTCAAGTCTTCCGACATCCTCTTGGTTAAGGTAGTCACCAGCACTCGTTCTTTTACCGCAACGCGCAGGTTGATTTCCGACAGCAAATCGTCGACCTGGGTGGTTGCCGGCCGCACTTCCACGATCGGATCTAGCAAACCGGTCGGCCTGACCACCTGCTCGGCAAATACGCCGGAATGCTCCCGTTCGTAGGGCCCCGGTGTTGCCGAAACATAAATCCGTTGCGGCGCTTTCAACTCAAACTCATTAAACATCAACGGGCGGTTATCCAACGCGGAAGGCAGCCTGAAGCCGTATTCGACCAGCGTTTCCTTGCGCGACCGGTCGCCCTTGTACATCGCGCCGATCTGCGGCACGGCGACGTGACTTTCATCGATAATTACCAGCGCATTGTCGCGCAAGTAATCGAACATCGTCGGCGGCGATTCGCCTGCACTTCTGCCGGACAGATAGCGGGAATAGTTTTCGATGCCGGAGCAATAGCCGACTTCCAGTATCATCTCAATATCGAACAACGTCCGTTGCTCCAGTCGTTGCGCTTCGACCAGTTTGTCCAATGAACGCAATTGTTCCAGGCGCATCTTGAGTTCCACCTTGATGGCTTCAACCGCTTCCAACAACTGCTCTCGCGGCGTGACGTAGTGGCTTTTCGGGTAAATCGTATAACGCGCCAGCCGCCGTATGATTTCGCCGGTCAGCGGATCGAACAATGACAAACGTTCCACCTCGTCATCGAACAGCTCTATCCGTAACGCCTCGCTGTCCGACTCGGCCGGGAACACGTCGATGACCTCGCCGCGCACCCGGTAGGTCGCACGGCGCAGGTCGATGTCGTTGCGGCTATATTGCATTTCCGCCAGCCGCCGAAGGATGTCGCGCTGGTTAATCATGTCGCCTTTGACCAGATGCAGCACCATCTTGAAGTATGATTCCGGCTCGCCCAAACCGTAAATCGCCGAGACCGTGGCGACGACTATCGTATCTTCCCGTTCGATTAACGCTTTGGTCGCCGATAAACGCATTTGCTCGATATGCTCGTTGATCGCCGCATCCTTATCGATAAAGGTATCGGATGCCGGAACATACGCTTCCGGCTGGTAATAATCGTAATACGAGACAAAATACTCGACACTGTTTTCCGGGAAAAACTCTTTCATTTCGCCATATAACTGCGCGGCCAAGGTTTTGTTGGGCGCCATGATCATGGCCGGACGCTGCACCTGATTGATCACATTGGCGATGGTGAAAGTTTTGCCGGAACCAGTCACGCCCAGCAAAGTCTGATGCACTTCGCCATCACTCAAGCCCTCGACCAACGCTTGTATCGCGGTAGGCTGGTCACCGGCAGGCTGAAACCGGCTATGGAGTTTAAACTTCTTTTTCACTTGGACTTCTCAATAAACATGCATTTTTAACACCTTGTTGATAGTAAGGCATTATACATAGGGTATAATTCGCTTCACCTTTGACATTGATTTTACACGGGGAAACATGAGCATCAAACTTTCTAACAGAGTCCAGGCAGTTAAACCATCACCGACTTTGGCGATTACCGCCAGAGCTGCGCAAATGCGTGCTGCGGGCAAAGACATTATCGGCCTTGGCGCCGGTGAGCCGGATTTCGATACCCCGGATCATATCAAGGCTGCGGCGGTTAAGGCTCTTGATAGTGGTTTCACCAAATACACCGCGGTTGATGGCATCGTCAGCCTGAAAAAAGCCATTATCGCCAAGTACAAGAACGATAACGGTCTTGATTACCAGCTCAACCAGATATTGGTTTCCTGCGGCGGCAAACAAAGCTCGTTCAACCTGACTCAGGCCCTGCTTAACGCAGGCGATGAAGTCATCATTCCTGCGCCATTTTGGGTTTCCTATCCTGACATGGTGCTATTGGCTGACGGCGTGCCGGTTATTATCGAAACCACGCAGGCGCAAAATTTTAAAATAACGCCGGAACAATTGCGCGCCGCGATTACTGATAAAACCCGCTTGATCTTTATCAACAGTCCGTCTAATCCGTCCGGCGTTGCGTATAATTTGGAAGAACTTAAAGCCTTGGGCGACGTGCTTAAGGATTACCCGAACATCATCATCGCAACCGATGATATGTACGAGCACATCCTGTGGAAGAAAGGCACGTTTGTTAATATCTTAAATGCGCATCCAGAGTTTTATGACCGTACCGTGGTTATGAACGGCGTATCCAAAGCCTATTCGATGACCGGCTGGCGTATCGGTTATGCGGCAGGTCCTGCGAATTTGATTGAGGCGATGACGACTATCCAGTCGCAAAGTACATCGAATCCGACCTCGATTTCACAATATGCCGCCGAAGCCGCGTTAACTGGCGACCAAAGCTTTATCGACAACATGTGCGTTGAATTTAAAAAGCGCCACGATTATGTTGTAGCAGAACTTAACAGCATTGACGGCGTTGAATGTCTTGAGACCGACGGCACGTTTTACGTGTTCCCTAACGTCGAAAAGCTGATTGCCAGATTGGATAACATCAACGACGATCTTGAGTTTTCCGAATATTTGATTGAAGAAGCGGGCGTTGCGTTAGTGCCGGGTTCCGCATTCGGCACACCGGGGCATATCAGGATTTCGATAGCCACCAGCATGGCGAATCTGCAAAACGCTATGGAGCGGATTAAGAAGGCGATTTAAGTTGTTTAGGGGTGAGGCGGAGTCTTTAATAAAAATCTAGCTATTTAGAATTTGTATATCTTGCCCCTATATGAACATTCATCCAACGACAGACTATTTTCGTAATGACATTTTGCTTAAGCGTCCGTATATTCAACTCGAATGGTGTCAAGCGGCGCTGCTCAATCCGGTTCGCCGGGATATTCAGCCGGATGGGCGTATTCGCCATTGGGTGTTTGTGCCTGAATTGAACAAATATTTACGGGTGGTAACGTTGAGTGATGGCGTTACCCTGCATAATGCTTTTCCAGATCGGAGATTTAAACCATGAAGCTAAGCTACGATAAAGAAACCGATTCGCTATATATTCATCTATCCAATACGCCATCAGTTGATTCCGACGAAGTTGCCGATGGCGTAGTGCTGGATTTTGACAGTAATGGCACACTGGTTGGGATTGACGTGCAACACGCCAGCCAAAAGACCGATATTCAATCCGTGTCATTGTTGCATCTGCCTTTGAATGATTTGCAGGCGGCTTGAAGCATCAGAGATATAAATGCAACTAACGCTAGTTCACACACCAAAAGATATTACTCCCAGCCTGAAGAGTGTGTGTCGTCTCTTATCTGAGAATGAACCAATGTTTGTAAATGTGGTTCCACCGTCATGGGCTTTACTCAATAAATGTGCTTTCAACGCAAAACGATATGTTGAAGAGCATGGAGGTGAGGTCATTTTTGGTTGGGCTATAACAGTGTGGGATAAAGTTCTGCTAGATTGTATTGGACACGCCGTAGTTATGCATGATGATGAGTTTATTGATATTACACCGAATAAATACAACGATAAAAAGCTACTGTTCGTTCGGGATGATGAAATGGTTTTTGATTATTCAAATGAAATGTCGCGTATGCCATCAAAGAACATTGCTATATCTTCATCAAAGGAAGTAAAAAGGGTGGTTAATATCGAGAATGAAATATACAGCATTAAAATAAAATACCCAGTTACTAACGGGTCTATAGCGTTGACACCTGATGATGAAAAGCAGATTTCAATATTGGAGAATGAAAAACAAAGGGTAGTCCCCAAAATCATAATGGATCACACGCATCATAATGACCCTTGTATATGTGGTAGTGGTAGAAAGTTTCGTAAGTGTTGTCAAAATACATTTTAGCCCTATAGGTTGGACATGCTGTTTGCGTCCAACATTCTCAAGTTTCATTATGACTGCGTATTTTGGAATTTCATTCCAAAGCAGCCAAAGCAGCCAAAGCCGCTTCAGGCGCTTTGTCGAGAATTTTTAACAATGCTTTCGCCGCACCTGTTGGACAGCGCTTTCCTTGTTCCCAATTACGAATCGTCTCAAGCGATACCTCGATACGTTGAGAAAACTCGACCTGGCTCAAACCCAGTCGTGCTCGTACTCGACGAGCAAATTTAGCGGCATCTAGCATGGCATTGGCTTCATCCATGTGTTGCTGTGCGGCAATATCCCGTTCGGTAGTGACGTTTAAACGGTTGAAATCCACTCTACCTTCGGGCAGCGATGCCGGATTTTCAGGATCAATACTCATTTTTACTGTTTTCATAGCGATTCACCTCGCGTTGATTGGCTTTGCGTGCTGAAATAATTCGAATGGTAGAGCCGCGTAACGTGTAGACAATACAGAACATCCGCTGAGCAATTGAGCCTAAGAGTTGATAACGGTCTTCGGCATAATCCCAGCGGTTGTCTTTTTTAATGAGGCGATTGGGATCAATGAATGCTTGAACGACATAGGCAGAATCAAAACCAGGTTGATCAAAACATATGCCACTTTTGTTTTCATCCCATTTAAAATTCATCGGTATACTGTGGGCCAATGACCCATCCATAACAAGCCAATATTATCGAGCTTACCAAGTCCCCGTATTTTCCATAGCCAGCCACTTCTCGGAAGGCATCAGCGGCGCATCTTTTTGCAAAAGCTCGATAGAAATCTTATCCGGCGAGTGTATAAACGCCATATGCCCGTCACGTGGCGGGCGATTAATGACCACCCCTGCATCCATTAATTTTTGGCAGGTATCGTAAATATTATCCACTTCAAAAGCCAGATGGCCGAAGTTGCGGCCGCCCTGGTAATCCTCTGTATCCCAGTTATAAGTTAGTTCCAGCAACGGCGCGTGCATTTTGTCAGCCTGATAGGTATCTTCCGGCGCATACAGATAGACCAGCGTATAGCGTCCTTCTTCATTGTCTATTCTGTTATGTTCGATCAAGCCCAGTTTGTTGCAATAAAAGTCGAGTGATTCATTCAGGTCATGAACCCGAACCATGGTATGTAAATAACGCATAGTATTTCTCCTTATGAATACTTGGTTTTGATTTCAGCATGTCGATAACAATCGATGGTGTGATCGTTGACCATGCCGGTCGCCTGCATATAAGCATAACAAATGGTGCTGCCGACAAACTTGAAGCCGCGCTTTTTAAGATCTTTGCTCATCAGCTCTGATGCAGGCGTGGAAGCCGGAACGTCGGCATGACTGTTCCAGGCATTGTGCAGCGGTTTGTGATCGACGAATTGCCAGATATAATCGTCAAAACTGCCAAAAGCCTGCTGAACATTTAAAAAGGCTTGGGCATTGATGACCGCCGCATTGACCTTCAGTTTGTTTCTCACTATATCCGGATTTGCCAATAGGGCGTTGATTTTTTCGTCATCGTAACCTGCAATCGTTTCAGCATCAAAATTATCGAAAGCATTTCTGTAACCGTCGCGTTTGTTCAAAATGGTTGACCAGCTTAAGCCTGCCTGCGCGCCTTCAAGAATAAGGAACTCAAACAGCAGCCGGTCGTCATGCACCGGCACCCCCCATTCAAGATCGTGATATTGTTCTTCATTGGGGCTGGATAGCGCCCATGTGCATTTTTTCATTGGTATTCCTGATGTAAAAACATGTTTTTGACTCCCGTATTACTTAACTGGAGGGCAAGCTTAGCTTGCTTGTTAATAATGCCCGCATCATTTGCAGGCTAAGCCTGCACTCCATCCTCATGCTGATGCCCGGCAGGTTGACAATCCCGACCTCAAACCGCATCATCGATTCAGTTTATCCACCAGATATTTTATCCCATGAGCAATGACACTTTACAAATTCGCCGCATCGCTATCGATACCTATCATGAAAACGTTGCTTACCTGCATCGCGAGTGCGGCATTTACCGCGCCGAGGGCTTTCAGGCGTTGTCTAAAATTCTGGTTAGCTCCAATGGCTCCAAGGTTCTCGCGGTCCTTAATGTGGTTGATGATACTTCCATCGTTCTGCCGGGAGAACTCGGCCTATCCGAGCAGGCATTCGCGCAGCTCAATGTCGCCCAAGGCAGTCTGGTCACGGTGAATCATGCGGAAAATCCAAAATCAATGGATGCGGTGCGCCGCAAAATCAACGGCGAGCGTCTCAATCAGGATGACTTTAACAGTATAACCAACGATATTGTCGAGGCCCGATACTCTAAAATGGAAATGGCTGCCTTTCTGGTTGCGACCGGGCAAAACAATCTTGACCGTGACGAGCTGTTTTTTCTTACCCGCGCGATGCTGAAGTCCGGCGACACGATGGATTGGCATGAAGCGCTGGTCGCCGACAAGCATTGCATCGGCGGTATTCCGGGCAACCGTACTTCGATGCTGGTCGTGCCTATCGTTGCCGCGCACGGCATGTTGATACCGAAAACCTCCAGCCGCGCGATTACCTCGCCGGCAGGTACGGCCGATACCATGGAAGTGCTGGCCGAGGTCAACCTGAGCCCTGACCAACTGCACGACATTGTGCGCAAGGAGCGCGGCTGTCTGGCTTGGGGCGGCACGGCCAAGCTTGCGCCGGTTGATGATATGCTGATTTCCGTCGAACGCCCGCTGGGCATCGATTCGCAAGGGCAAATGGTGGCATCGATTCTGTCGAAAAAACTGGCCGCCGGTTCCACGCATTTACTTATCGATATTCCTGTCGGCCCTACCGCCAAGGTGCGGCATATGAACCAGGCGCTGGCCTTGCGGAAACTGTTTGAATTTGTTGGCGACCGGCTGAACATTCATTTGGAAGTGATGATCACTGACGGCCGACAACCGGTAGGGCGGGGCATAGGCCCGATACTGGAAGTTCGGGACATTATGCAGGTGCTGCATAACGATCCGGAAGCACCATTCGATTTACGCCAAAAATCCTTGCAGCTGGCCGGAAGGATTATTGAGTTCGACCCCGATGTGCGCGGCGGACAAGGCTATGCGATTGCCCGCGACATACTCGAATCGGGCCGGGCCGGCGCTAAAATGAATGCATTGATTCAGGCGCAAGGCGCAAAAACGTTCGACTTGCATCCCGGCAGTCTTTGTCATGATGTTATTGCCGATAGTGCCGGAATAGTCACCAGTATCGATAACTTTCAAATGGCGAAAATAGCCCGCCTTGCCGGTGCGCCGAAGATAAGAAAAGCCGGCGTCGATTTATTCAAGAAATTGGGTAGCCCGGTAGAAAAAGGCGAAACTTTATACCGTATCTATGCCGAATTTCCGACCGATTTTAAGTTCGCCCAGGAGGCCGCCACGCAAAGCAGCGGCTATATGATAGGCAGCGAAGAACAAATCATTAAATCGTTAATTGCTTTTTAACCCGGATTCATTCCAGCCCATGATGATACTTGCCTTTCCCGACTATTTAAGCCAGGCACAACGTTTGGCGGACCGGCTTGGCGTAGCGCTGGCCGAGGTAGCGCTGCATCATTTTCCTGACGGCGAAAGCTTGGTCCGCTTGCCGCCGTCACTGCCGGAACATGTTGTTGTCTGCCGCAGTCTTAACCAGCCTAACGACAAATTGATCGAGCTGTTGCTGTGCGCCACCACTGCGCGCGAACTGGGCGCCAAGCGCCTGACGCTGGTTACGCCTTATTTAAGCTATATGCGCCAGGACATTGCCAACCGGCCCGGCGAGGCGGTTAGCCAGCGCATTGTCGGCAAACTGTTGGCAGAGCTGTTTGACGACGTACTGACCGTAGATCCGCATTTGCATAGGATCTCATCGTTAACCCAGGCGATTCCGATAAAAAACGCGATCAGCTTGACCGCTGCCGATGAAATCGGAACTTTTTTAAAAGAGCAATTTAACCATGCGCTACTGTTAGGGCCGGATAGCGAATCGGAACAATGGGTAGCCGCTATTGCCGGAAATATCGGTTTTGATTACGTGATTGCCGATAAAAACCGGCTCGGCGACAAACAGGTTGAAATGATCTTGCCGAATGGCGATTACCGGAACAAACCCGTGATTATCATCGACGACATGGCCAGCACCGGCAGGACGATTGCTAAAGCAGCAGGACTGTTGCAAGCCGCAGGTAACAAAGAGATTTACGCGGTCGTCACCCATGCCCTGTTTTGCGGCGATGCGTATGAGCATATCCTTGAATCCGGCGTCAAAACGATCTGGAGCACCGACAGCATCGACCATCCGAGCTCCTGCATCAAGCTCGACGCTTTGCTGGCGGACGCGATTAAGGCGATTACTTGATAAAGCGTTGACTGACAAGTAGGGCGCGCCGTGCGCGCCTGAATTTAATGTTTTTTGGCGCGCATGGCATGCCCTACGTTAAATAACGTACTTAATTGATAAAGCGTTGACAGACCCCAGGCCAGTTAATAGACTGAGATCGTTTTTTACAGCAACGATAGACTGCAAAGCTTGCCGGACATTGTTCACCCCGATTTAACAACTTTAAGAGGACTCATTTATGCGCATTAAACACTGGCTGATTGCCGCCTTATTTCTTGTATCACCCTCACTCTATGCACATACCGGAGGACATATCGACCACAGCTTGATCAGCGGTTTATTGCACCCTTTAACCGGTATCGATCATTTATTGGTATTAATGGCGGTTGGCTTGATTGCGGCTAAACAGGGCGGCAAAGCGGTGTTTGCGTTTCCGGCTGTTTTCCTGGCATTGATGGCTGCCGGTGCTGTGCTTAACGCTACAGCAGTGCAAATACCGTTTGTCGAATCATTGATCGCCTTGTCGCTGGTGGCGTTTGGCTTACTGGTTACTATCAGCCAAAAACAACGCTCTAAAATACTCTTTCTGGGCGTATCGTTTTTCGCCGTGTTTCATGGTTATGCGCATGCTGCGGAAATTCCGGCCGATTCCAGTGCGGTGTTGTATTTCTCATCGTTAATGTTGATGAGTTTGGTCATTTGTCTTGGCAGTTGCATAATCGGACTGAGCACCGGTAAGCGTATTAGCTACTTGTTTTCATTGGTATGCTTAAGCAGCGGCTTGTATTATTTAGCTGCCGTTTAAAAAGAACTCTATTAAAAATAGCTAAGCCTATAAAGCGATTTTTCCAAATACAGCCGCAATACCTAACACCGCATAAAACGGGGCTGCTTATACGCCCCGTCCTTTCCTAAAAGCAGGATAAGTAACCTTGTGTAACACCAATAAAGACGTGGTGCCGGTAAGAATCGATTATATTGATGCTTGGCGGTTTCTGGCCGTTGTCATGGTCATTCAGTCGCATATTTTCGTTTATAGCGGCTTAAAAATAACTTTCTTAGCGCCTTATTTAGACCAACTGGACCGACTCGGCGAATTGGGGGTTCTGGTCTTTTTTGTAATCAGCGGTTTTGTGATTTGTTCCGGTCTTGTTGCAGAAAAAAACCGGAGCGGCACGATTTGCTTGCCCGCTTTTTATGTGCGCCGGTTTTATCGGATTATTCCGCCGCTTTGGCTATATCTATGCTGTCTATTGCTGCTTAATGCTGTAGGTATTATTGCAATATCGCCTCAACAAGCACTGACCTCTGCCTCGTTTTTATGCAATATGCCGTTTCCTGACGGCTGTTCGTGGTTTGCCGGACACACCTGGACATTGGCTTACGAGGAGCAGTTCTACTTGGTTTTTCCGCTGCTGGTGCTGTTTGTACCGTTGATCAATAACAGTCTCCGCTTTGGTTTGGCAATAGCGGGCCTGACTATGGGTTCGATGATATTGAACAGGACTGGCCATCTGTTTCTTGGCGAATATTTGATGTATTTTATTTTTCTGTTGATCGGATGCTGCTGCGCACTGTTGCCGGAAAAGATCATGAGCCGTATTCGTCAGATGCATGTCGCACTATGGCTAATCGTTATTGCGCTGCTGCTTATTTGCATCGGCTATGTACCGGATGCAATCGAAAAACAGGTTAAGGTGGTTTGTTATCCCGTGCTGATTCTGCTGATGGTACTGGGCACACCCACACAGGTTAAAGCAATTGCCGTTGTTTTTAAAAATAGGCAGTTATGCTATTTAGGGCGAATATCTTACACCGTGTATTTATGGCAGGAATTAGTGACCGGGAATTACGTCGGTTGGTTAACCTTCGTTTACATCGCTGCTGTTTTTGCGTTCGCAATGATTTCGTATCGGTATATTGAGTTGCCGTTTCAAAGAACAGCCACTTTGAAGTCCGATGGCTTGAAAGCGGCTGCCGCCAAGGTATTGCTAACCACGTATCAACAGGATCGACAATACTAAAACCTTGCCTAATGAGGCCGACGGTTTTATATCGATAATTAGTCCGCTTGAGCCGCAAAACTATGCACCCATACCAGGGCGTCCGCATCCCAAGTCATTCCTGCATGCATTCTCAAGATAAGGTCCCTGTACATTTCAAGACTCGGATAGCCTTCCGCCTTGGCGTCGGCATCGGTCATATCGCCTAAACGCTGACGTTGTAAATCGGTAACAACAAAAGTTATTCCGTCCAGGTCGAAAGTTTCGCCTGGAAAACCATATACGCCATTACGACGTTGCTGCGTTTTTGTTCCGGCTTTTGTCGCTTCTACCAGTTTTGCGTGAGTGACCAGGCGGTCTATCGAGCAGGTTTTCTCGGGGTAAGCTTCCATTGTTGATCCTAATCTGAATAAAAAAAATCTATTGTACACCAAGCAATCTCGTCCTGTAGCGGCTACCGTCAGCCATTTTTTGATCCATCTAAACTAATTCCGATAGTAGCCGATAACAACATACAAACAGATTTTATCCTGGGGTTAGCGCTAATGATCATAAAAAGTTCAGCCATCCAATTAAACAGCAGGCATCAATTTTCAAAGAGTTTTCAAGAGTCGGAGTCGCTACGATCATGGAAAACTCCAAAACAACAGCTGACGGATAAGGTCAGCCTGAGCAGTTCCGCTCAAACACTTAAAACTGACACTCAATCAGTGGATCTTAGCAAAACGCTTGATGCCAACCAAGGCGTTAAATTCCTCATTGTAAAACATATGGTTAAAGCGATAACCGGTTACGAGTTTAAACTGTTTTCTCCCGGCGAGTTTGCTGCCGATACGGGCGCCACACATGTTGATATAGCGACAAGGCCACCTGTAAATCAAGCGCCTTCTGCCGGTTTCGGCTTGGTTTACGAACATCATGCCGTCTATCAAGAATCTGAGACCGCCAGCTTTTCCGCTACTGGCTCAATCAAAACACAAGACGGACAAAGCATAGACTTTTCAGTTAAATTAAATATGAGTCGCGAATTTCGTATAGAGACAAACAGTTCTATCACGGCCGGCGACCCGGAAAAAAAAGTCGATCCCCTGGCCATCAATTTTGACGGCAATGCGGCGGAATTGTCGCAAACGCGTTTTGAATTCGATCTCGATGCCAACGGCACGACTGAACAAATCGCCACATTAAAACCGGGCAGCGGTTTTCTGGCGCTGGATAAAAATCAGGACGGCGTTATAAACAATGGTTCCGAACTGTTCGGCCCGAATTCGGGCAACGGATTTTCAGATCTGACCAAGTATGACAGCGACAACAATGGTTTTATTGACGAAGCCGACCCGATCTATAAAAATTTAAGAATCTGGCAACGGCATGAGAACGGCAGTCAGCAGCTTATTGCATTGGGCGATAAAAACGTAGGCGCTATCTATCTGGGGCATGCCACCACACCGTTTCAATTACGCAGCGCCGCTAATCAATCATTGGGCGAAATTACCGATAGCGGCATCTATTTGACTGAAGACGGCAAAACGGGAACCGTTCAACAAATTAATTTGAGTGTTTGAAAAAAACTGTCGCATATAAATTGTAGGTATAGGTATTCATACGGATAAACTCCATCAGCCTATTTTGTTAATATATACGCGACAAGAAAGGCAGGATGCTATTTTTGTCGCATTATCTCTCTTACAACGGCCACCTTGGGTCTACCCCCTTTTTCTCCGGGTGGTCTTTTTTTGATTGTGATTTTTCTATCATCCTGATTCGGATGAGACTCTACTGCATCTTTCTGAAAAAAGCCTTAACGACCTGATCCTGTTGATAGCGGCAGCCAGTTCATATTTGCGCGGCATCGACAAAGTGCCCGGATAATCAGGCTCCAAAAAAGCCAATCCATGTTTATTTATTTCATTCTCCAGCCAGTCTATCCAGAAACGGATAGTTTCAGGTTGATTGTCCGGCTGCTTTAATTTAGTCCGTAGCGCCAGCAGGCAATAGCCAATGGCTAGAAGCTGCGGGGCTTCTGCGATTTGCGCCACTGCATCCAGATTAACCAGGTCCATGCCGTATTCCAGTTGCCTCGGTGCGTTACGTAAATCTTTTATGCGTTTGGGAATCGTCTTGTTCAGGCGATGATTGATATAGGCCGGGTCAAAATTATCAGCGGCCAAATAGCGCGATACCGAAAAATCAGGAGCCTGTGTATCCTCCTCAGCTATCGTTCCAAGTCTGTCACGCACTTTGGCGGTAATGTCTTCGCAACAGTAATTATCCATCAGCAGGCAGGTATCGGCTTTTTGTAAAAAATAACCCAAGCCGCCGACCACAAAAATTATCGAAACATGATGTTTTTTCCACAGCGACCGCACCGTCGAATAAAGCGGTTTGATCGGCTCTTGCGCCGCATCCAGAATTTGTTTGATCAACTCGTCGCGCACCAGAAAATTGGTCGCGCAGGTATCTTCATCAAGCAGTAATAAACGGCTGCCGCTCTCAATGGCTTCAACAATATTAGCCGCTTGCGAAGTGCTGCCGCTGGCATTGTTGGACGAAAAACAATCGGTTTTGAGGCCGTTCGGCAGGTCGCCGATAAAAGGGCTGATGTCGACCTCCCGAATGCTACGACCCTCTTCAGCCCGGATAAAAAAAGCATCTTCGCGCGTGACGGCATATTCCCGGCCGTCTCCGGGAATATGCGCGTAAACCCCGGCTAAAATCGCCTGCATCAATGTCGACTTGCCATGATAACCGCCGCCGGTAATGCAGGTAATGCCTTCATTAATGCCCATGCCGGTTATGCTGCGGTCATCCGATAAAGGGATGGTTATTTGTAACGATGCCGGGGATTGGAAAGTTTTGACCGATTCGCCGATAGACGGTCGGTCGTCGACGCCGCTATGCCGCGGCAGCTTGGCCTCATTGGCGATAAATGCGACCAAGTCATGCTGCCGCATAAACTGAATAATTTGGCTGCGTGTTTTTAGCACCTCGATAAACTGCCGGAGCAACGTTCGGGTTTGCTCGTCGTAATGCGGGTAAAAAAAAGTAGCGTCAACAATTGCCGTCAGTTCCTGACTGAACATAATCCACGCCTGCTCGGCATCAAAAACGCCGTTTTGATCTTTAGCCGGAAGGCTGATGATAAAACGCAAATACACAGTATCGTTACCAAACAAAACGCTATCCCTGTTCAGCATTTTTTGGCTCAGGGCAATGGTGCTAAAAGAACCGCTGCCGTCTTTACCGCGGTTTTGCTGCGCGAACCGGTCAATGCTGTGACGAAAACGCCGAATCAGGAAATCGGCCACCGCCAGTTTGCACTCGTTTGTCAGGAAAAATTGTTCGGGGATTTTACAGTCCTGCAACGCTATTTTTATAGCTGCAATGGAAGCAGGGTTAGCGCCGGGGCTACCCTGCATTTTGATGAAGCTGAACTCAAAGCGGGGGAAATAATAACAACCGCGCAGCTTCCTGATGTTCTGATAAGGCCGGTCGGCGATAGAAGCGAGTAAGTTATGTAATTTATTCACATTCCCTCTGCTTTGACTTTAAAAACCGGAGAATTTAACGCTCTTTAACCTCCTTGCCATGAAAGTCCATCTTAGCAACCAACTTCATTTTCACTAAATGATCGTCGATGTTTAAAGTTTTAAAAGCGGCTTTTATGCTCATGGCTTTTACCGCATCGACAGAGCCGAACCTGAAACCAAACAACCTGCTTTTCTTGCCCTCGGGAAAACTGCGCATTATTTCATTAATGCGATCATCAATAAGCTTCCTTGCTTTATCCAGCTCGGTGGCAACTTCCGTCTTCAGTCCGGTTAATAATTGCTTGTCCGGTAATAGCCCGGCTTCAACCGGTAAATCCGGCTGAAGCCTTTTGCGTATATCCGCCAATTTTTTACTTTGCCCATGGGACAGCAAAACATTACGTTCAGTAACACTGACCTTTTGCCTGGCTGTTACAGGGCTATCGGATATTTTTTTCATCAATTAAAACGGAATGTCATCGTCATACGGCGCATCAAAATTATCATGGCTGGGGCTTTGCGGCGCAGATGGCTGTGAAGGCTGATAGTTCTGCTGCGGCGCTTGGTTCGACTCGTTTCTTTTGCCGACCAAGTCGATAATGTTGGCATTAAGCTCCAGGCTGGTTTTAGTCGAGCCGTCTTGCGCCCGATATTCACTTTGACTCAGTTCACCCGAGACAAACACCTGTTGGCCTTTTTTCAGGTAATTTTGTAATTGTCCTTCGGCACGCTTACCCCATATTGCACACCTGATCCATAGCGTTTGCTGTTTGTCGCCAAAGCCGATATTGTTGGCTACAGTGACGTTCAAAACCGCTTGGCCTGACGGTAAATACCGGACTTCCGCATCACGGCCTACAGTGCCGGTAAAACTAAATACGTTGCTCATCTTTTTCTCATTGATAGTTAAATTAATAATACGGCTATTATCGACTGGTTCCATTTAAAAACAAAATGCAAAACCACCGATCGGTTTTGATTATTGCCCGATAAAGTCCGGTTATGTATAAGCAAAGAGGAACATTAACCTGCGCTCGGCCTCTCCATGGCGTAAAGTGGGGCTGGCTAAGCAAAAGACGTCATATCGAAAGCTGTTGTTTTCCCTTATCATTAAACAGATTAAGTCCAAAATACCATTTTGATCCTTAACCGGCCATTCATTTGGCTTTAACTGCAAGAGGTTAACCATGAATACATTTCCAATCGATCTAGGCGCTTATCAACGCATTGCTTTAAACGCAAACAATAAGACACTGACTGATGAGCAACGGGCCGGTCTCAAGGCCAATATTCAACTGTGCCGCGACGCGATCGTCTTTTTTACCGCTACCGGCGCTGCGAGAGGCGTCGGCGGTCATACCGGCGGGCCTTACGATACCGTGCCGGAAGTCGTCATCATGGATGCGTTATTCCGGGGCGACGCCGACAAATATGTACCGGTTTTTTTTGACGAAGCCGGGCATCGCGTTGCCACTCAATACCTGATGTGCGCTCTTAACGGCGACTTTCCTGCGGAACATCTGATGGAATACCGAGCCGCTCATTCTCATCTACCTGGTCACCCTGAACTGGGCCTTACATCCGGCGTAAAATTCAGCTCGGGTCGGCTGGGACACATGTGGCCCTATGTCAATGGCGTGGCTATCGCTAATACGGGTAAAGTGCTGTTTTGCCTGGGCTCTGACGGCTCGCAGCAGGAGGGTAATGATGCGGAAGCCGCACGCTTGGCCGTTGCTCAAAAGCTGAATGTTAAATTGATTATCGATGATAATGACGTAACCATCGCCGGTCACCCTTCCAAATATTTGCCCGGATGCTCTATTGCTAAAACGCTGGCCGGCCACGGTTTAACGGTATTGGAAGGCGACGGCGAAAATATCGATGATCTGTATCAGCGTATTTGTACCGCCGTTAACACCGATGGTCCTGTTGCAATTATTAATCGTCGCCAGATGTGTCCCGGAATTGTCGGGCTGGAAGGTTCAAACCACGGCCATGACGTAGCCCCGGTAAAAATCGCGGTAGAGTATTTGGAGTCGCGTGGCCGACAAGCTGCGGCGGATCAGCTTAAAGCCATTAAAGCGCCAAAAAATGACGCAGTATTTCTGGGCTCCAGCGACAAATGGGATGCTAATCGCAACGTTTTCGGCGATGCGGTCGTCGCGATTCTGGGCCGGATGAGCGAAGCTGAACGCATCGAAAAAATTCGCGTCATCGACAGCGATCTGGAAGGTTCCTGCGGTCTGTCCAAAATTCGCAACGCTTATCCTGAAGTGTTTATCTCTTCCGGTATTATGGAGCGCAGTAACTTCTCGGCGGCAGCCGGTTTCGGGATGGAAGCAGGCAAACAGGGCATTTTTGCTACCTTTAGCGCTTTCTTGGAGATGGTGATTTCTGAAATTACGATGGCGCGTTTGAACAAGTCTAATGTGCTCAGCCATTTCTCGCATTCCGGGATTGACGATATGGCCGACAACACCTGCCATTTCGGCTTGAATAATATGTTTGCCGATAATGGCTTGAGTGACGGTTATGCGACCAACCTTTACTTTCCGGCGGACCCGCTGCAAATGAAAGCCTGTTTGGAAACGATCTTTTTTAATCCGGGCTTGCGTTTCATTTTTTCGACCCGCTCTAAAGTTCCGACTATTTTGAATACTGACGGCCAAGAGTATTTTGGCGGAGACTACACGTTTGTTTCAGGCAAAGATGAGATTATTCGTGAAGGAACACAAGGTTATATTGTCAGCTTCGGCGAAGCATTGTATCGGGCATTGGATGCAGTAGAGCGTCTAAAACAGGAAGACCTGGATGTGGGGTTAATCAACAAACCGACCTTGAATGTCATTGATGAAGAGATGATGGCTAAAATCGGCAATTCGCCGATGGTGTTGGTTGTCGAAGCGTATAACCGAAAAACGGGATTGGGAAGCCGATTTGGATCTTGGTTGCTGGAGCGTGGCCTGGCACCAAAATATGCGCATCTTGGGACATACCGGGAAGGTTGCGGCGGTTTGTGGGAGCAATATCCGCATCAAGGTATCGATCCGGCAGGCATTATGGACAAAGTTAAGGATCTGCTAAAAGCTTGACTGATGTTAGGCATCGTCCACGAAATCCAAAAAAAATAAAGAGCCATCTCTTTCTCGGCTGAGGATCTCGCGACAAATAACTTTCGCTTACGGTTCCTACGCACTCCGTAGGAGCGGGCCACGCCCGCGACTTTTGGGACGTAGTTGCAGATTTGTCATGCTCTTATCGCGGGCATGGCCCGCTCCTACAACACTTCGCTCTCGTTCCCACGGGCTTCGTGGGGATGCAGTGCAGGACGCGCTGCATCCCGTATCTGCGACCTGAGTCGTATCTCGCCGCGCAGCGTGTGGGGACGAGAACAATTTATTGGGTCTATGACGGCTATATGTTTTGCTATACCCGCTTTTTATTATGTTATGCGTAACATCAATTAAGTAATTGCATTTGCAATAATGAGAATTACTGTCCCTAAAAACGGCAGTATACTTAAAACCTATTTTTGGCTTAATGGTGCGCTACTTAGGCGGACAAGTCGTTTCTAATTATCAGGCAATTATGCAATTTTTTAGTAAACCCAATCTTGCTTTTCTCAAACTGCTGTCTTTTCGTATCCTGATCGTTCTTGCTTATCAAATAATGGCGATTGTGGTGGGCTGGCACATTTACGAACTGACTCATGACACGCTTGCCTTAGGTTTAGTCGGATTGGCTGAGGTCATTCCTTACTTCTGCTGCGCGCTATTCGCCGGTTATGCGGTAGATCATTATTCCCGTCGTATGTTCGGAGTGCTCGCCTGCCTGATGCTATTTCTTACAGCGCTGACATTGGCTGCTGTGTCAGCGGGATGGCTAAAAGGCAATCCGGCGTTGTGGATTTATTGTTCTATCGGTTTTACCGGGTTGGCGCGCGCATTTATCGGTCCTTCATATAGCGCCATGTTTGCGCTGATTTTGTCGCGTGATCAATATGCCCGGGCCTCGGGAGTCGGTAGCGCCGTGTTCCAGTCCGGGCTCGTGGTCGGACCTGCGATAGGCGGCATCCTGGTCGGATGGGTCGGCAAGACCGGCGCTTATGATTTTGCCGCGGGCCTGTGTGTATGCGCCGCAGTGGCGCTGCTGTCGTTACGTGTCGAGGAGCCTCCGTCGGCGATAAGTTCTCCTATCTTTACCAGCATCGCCGAAGGATTTCACTTCGTATTCAGTAACCAGATCATTTTAGGCGCGCAGTCGCTGGATATGTTCGCAGTGCTGTTCGGGGGAGCCGTTTCCATGTTGCCGGCGTTCATTCACGATATTTTCCATTACGGTCCCGAGGGACTTGGGATTCTTCGCGCCGCTCCCGCGATCGGGGCCGTGATGACAGGGGTATTTCTCGCCCGTCATCCGCTCAATTTGCGTGCCGGGCGCTGGTTATTGGGAGCCGTAGCAGGATTCGGCGTTTGCATGATTTGCTTCGCCCTGTCAGTGAATTTTTGGATTGCCGGCTTATTGTTGGTGTTCTCCGGTGTTTGCGATGGCGTATCGGTGGTTATGCGCACCACCATCCTGCAACTGGCGACGCCCGATACCATGCGCGGTCGGGTTTCTGCAATCAACGGTATTTTTATTGGCTCATCCAACGAGTTGGGCGCTTTTGAGTCAGGTGTTGCGGCTCGCTTGATGGGACTGGTTCCATCGGTTGTTTTCGGCGGTGCGATGACGCTGGCCGTGGTTGCTGTCACCGCAAAACTGGCACCGAAACTGCGTCGGCTGGAGCTTCAGCAGCTGCAATAGTTCTCTCATGCTTTGTGCTTAAAGGGGGGGCTGAATGCCTCAATATAATCGGGCCGTCAAAGCATAGCTCGCGTCTTCGTAAGATGCGCTTCTATCAACGCTGATTAAACCCGTGGGCTTGACGCGATTGCCCAAGCTCAGGTACCGGATCGGTTATAACTTGATAGCTATTATGATATGCTGATTCTTCTATAAGCAAACACACATTGGGCAGTAAAGATGGGAGGGCAAATAGGGTCTGCACAAGACTTGATGACAGAGGCCGATATTATCGAGGGAATAAAGAGTAATAAATTCACTTTCTTCTATCAGCCAAAAGTCTCATTGGTAAGCGGAAAAGTGATTGGCGCGGAAGCGTTGATAAGATGGATCGACTCCAATGGGACTGTAAAGCTGCCGGCGACATTTATCCCTGTCGCAGAGCAGTCGTCATTGATCACCGAAATCACCTGTCATATGTTCCCGAAACTGGTGAAAGATATCTTGGTATTGATGGATATCGATGAGCAATTGGTTATATCGTTCAATACATCGGTTAAGGATTTTGAAGATGATGCTTTCATAAGGCTGGTGCTGAATACGCTGAAAATATCCCAATTGCCAACGAACAAATTGCAGATAGAATTAACCGAAACTGCGACTCTGCAAGCAGGCGATGCAATATTAAAAAACATTAATAAGTTGAGAAATGCAGGTTTAGGCTTGGCAATGGATGACTTCGGTACGGGTTATTCATCTATCGATACATTAAGCAAGTGGCCTTTTACGACAATCAAGCTGGACCAGGGCATGGTCGGCAGAATACTTGATTCGGACAAGAACTCTACCATAGTCGGCTCTTCTATTCGTATGGCGCATGAGCTGGGGATTAGCGTCGTTGCCGAGGGAGTGGAAACCAACGAACAATATCATCACCTGCTTGAAGCGGGATGCACAAAAGTCCAGGGCTTCTGGATCAGCAAGCCGCTTCCGCTGGATCAATTCATTACTTTTGTAGATGCCGACATACGTTGGTCAGGTATACCGATTGGATTGATACATATGGCAATCATCGACCATGTGCAATGGCGAAAAGAGTTGGTCAGCGAATTGGTCAAGACCGCTTCTCTTCCATTAGATGCGCCTCAACGAAAATATCAAAAAACGCCGCCTTTGTCGTGCAAGGAATGCCGCCTTGGCCAATGGTACTATGGAACGGGGCAAATGTTTCGTGACCGTAAAGTCTTTCAATCCCTGGAAAAATCACATTATCAGTTTCACGAAATTGGTCAAATGCTTGTGAACCTAGTCAGCGACGGCGCTGTTATGAAAGACCTGACGCCGCATTTGCGAGACCTTTCCGAGAAGTCGACGGAAGTTTTAAGTGCTTTACAAGAGCTTGAAAATGAGGGATTAATTGATATGCACACGGCTCATAATGAATGGGTATCACATTCGCTGAATCCAATGAATCTAGTCTGGTGACATGAACTCCAGTCTGGGTCCGAAGGAGATATTCGTTTATTTTCCCCAGTGTATTTTTGTGTATTATCGTAAGGCCTTATCCTTAATAAAGTGATTACGATGCCCTTGTCGATAAGCCTTTGCAAGCCATTGAGGTCAAAAAAATACGTTATTACGCTTTGATCTATGTTCTGCTGAGCCTCTTCTTTACAGCCAGTGCCTGTGAAGCGGATGGTGGCGTCTTTAAAGAAATATTAACCCCTGAGGAACGTCTTTGGCTCACCAATAACCAGTCGCGCATTGTTCTTGCGGTCGAGACCGCTTATGCGCCATTTGTGTTTGTCGACTCATCAGGCCGGGCTACCGGTCTCGCCAACGATTACATGGTCTTGCTCGAATCAAAACTTGGCGTCGACTTCAAGCAAAGGCATTTTTCATCATTAGACGATATTTTTGCTAAGGTCCATGGCGGAGAAGTGCAGGTCGTCAACGCGGTCACGAAAACCTCTTGGCGATCTACATTCCTTAATTTGACGGATTTTTTTATCTCCGTGCCTAATGTCTTTATCGTGAGAAAGGATCGTTCAGGCCGGATACGCGAGGAAAATCTATCGGGACTTACAGTATCTTTAGTAAAAAGTTATGCGGTTACCGAGTATCTTATAAATAAACGCCCCGGTTTTACCCCCGATTTGGTTTCAGATGACCTGACTGCATTATTAAACGTATCTTTCGGGCGTTCCGATGCAGCGGTTATTGATCTTGCGACGGCGTCTTATCTAATCTCCCAGAAGGGAATTACCAATCTTCGTGTAGTCGGCGAAGCTTCTTTCGATATTCGGCTTTCAATGGGTACTGCAATAGACGAACCTGTGTTGTACGGTATCCTTGAAAAAGGGCTGGCTGCAATTACGGATGGCGAGCGGCAGGAGATTCAAAAACGCTGGATCAATATATCCCGGCAAAGCATGCTTACCGACCAACGGTTTTGGGTGGCTGTCGGAGGTGTGCTCGGTATTATTTTGGTTATTCTTATTTGGAATCGCACACTCCGGCGGCAGGTTATTGTTCGTACAGAAGCTCTCGCCAAGGAAAAGGAATTTTTGAGGAAAAGCGAGGCTCAGAACCGTGCGCTTATCAAGGCTATCCCTGACCTCTTTTCCTGAATCATAGAACGGGTGAGATCCTGTTCGTCCATATGACTGACTCGGATACGCTTTTTGAGGCCCCGGAAGCGATCCTTCACAGAAATATCGAGGAGGTATTGCCCAAGCCGGTTGCCGATCAGTTCATGAGAGCATTTGCGGATGCGCTCGATCAGTCTGCGATGCAGGAATTGATTTATTCGCTGCCAATGAATGGCAAAGAGAAGTGGTTCGAGGTCAGGGTGGAACCATTCTCCGTCGATGAAGTCATTACCTTTGTGCGCGATGTAACGGTACAAAAAGAGGCAGAGTATCTGCGGGCCGAGTATCACCGCGAACTGGAAAAGCAAATTGCCGAACGTACAGCCGAACTCTCCGCATTGAATATCAAGTTGCTGCAACTGAGCGAAATAGATGCCCTGACCGGCATTGCCAATCGGCACAAGTATGATATTGCGATGAATATTGAATGGCGGCGAGCTCTGCGCGAGAGACAGCCCCTGGCTTTATTGATGATCGACATCGATTTGTTTAAGCAATATAACGATCAGTATGGGCATCAGGCTGGTGATGAGTGTCTCCAGCAAGTGGCGGGTATGCTAAATGCGTCGGTACAGCGCGTCGGCGACTTGGCAGCACGTTATGGCGGCGAGGAGTTTGTAGTCATTTTGCCTGGGCTGAGCGCGCCGGCTGCTGGCAAGGTTGCGGAGAAAATACGCTATACCATCGAGAATAGGCGAATCCCTCATCTCCGGAACATGCCGACGCCTATTGTGACCATTAGCATCGGTGTGGCATCCTGTATACCGGACCCGGAGGCACATATGTCGACCTTGCTGAATGAAGCCGATGCCTGTTTATATAGGGCGAAAGATAACGGACGGAATCAGGTAGTGGTGGCATAACCATGCTGCGGGCAGTGGTCTTCGGCTAACCAGACCAACGAAGAGACTGGTGGGATTTCACGGTATTATTGAACGAATTATCCCCGCTTAAGCAAAATTTCAAACTGCTCAATTGGCACCGGTTTGCCGAACAGATACCCTTGATAGTTCATGCAGCCATTGCCGATCAGGATTTCCCGTTGCTCCTCTGTTTCCACTCCTTCTGCAATGATGCTCAGTTCCAGGCTCTGCGCCATCGCAATGATAGTACGTACAATCGCCCTATCGTTAGCGTCAACGGCAATATCCCGGACGAACGACCGATCTATCTTGAGCTGATTGATCGGCAAACGCTTGAGGTATTGCAGGGATGAATAGCCGGTGCCGAAGTCGTCCAACGAGATCAGGATACCGACTTCTTTCAATGCGTTCATCGTGATGATGGTGTCATCAATGCTCTCCAACAGCATGCTTTCAGTAAGCTCCAGCTTGAGTAGGGCGGGGTTGATGGCATGGCGTTGTACTGCGTGCTGAACCCGCTCGATGAAATTCGCCTGATGGAATTGCTTTACACTGACGTTGATCGATAAGACAAGGTCGCGTGTGAGCGCATCCTGTTGCCATGCGCTGATTTGGGCGCAAGCTGTTTCCAGCACCCATTGACCAATAGGCAGGATCAGCCCCATTTCTTCCGCTATCGGGATGAATTGCGTGGGGGGCACTAAGCTACCATCAGGGTGCTGCCAGCGGATCAAGGCTTCTGCGCCTAAGGCAAGGCCGGAGCTATGTACCTGGATTTGGTAATGCAGTTGGAATTGCTGTTTTTCAATAGCTTCATGCAGTGCTTTTTCCAGTGCAACGCGGTTGTTGATGTTTGTTTGCATCATCGGGTCGAAGAAGCGCAGGGTGTTGCGACTGGCTTTTTTAGCCTGATACATGGCGATGTCGGCTTGTCTCAGAAGTTCATCCGTTTTGTGCGGGTGTTTATGTTCGTTAAACAGGGTGACGCCTATGCTGGGAGTATTCCGATATTCATGCTTGCCCAGTCTGTAAACTTCATTAAGTGCGGCCAGAATTTTATTGGCAACGATTTCAGCCGGCAATGCGGCTTCAATGCCTTGCTTGCTTAGGTTTTCCAGTATTACCACGAATTCGTCGCCGCCCAGGCGGGCCACGGTATCGCCTTCGCGTACGCAAGCTTTCAGCCGTTCAGCCACCTGCTGTAGCAGCAAGTCGCCAATATCATGGCCGAGCGTGTCGTTCAGAGCCTTGAAGTTATCGAGGTCAAGAAACAAAAGCGCGCCTTCGAGCCTGCTGCGGGCGCTGGAAGCTAATGCTTGCTGGAGTCGGTCCAGGAGAAGCCGCCGGTTTGCCAGGCCCGTGAGCGGGTCATAGAACGCCAGTTGCTCGATTTTTTCTGCGGCGGCTTTGCTCAACGTAATGTCGATCAGTGTCGCAACATAATTGGTGATGTGGCCGTTCGCATCTGTTACAGCAGTGATGGTGAGATGTTCCGGATAAACTTCGCCATTCTTGCGCCGGTTCCAGATTTCCCCTTTCCATGAGCCGGCGTCATGGATACTTGTCCACATTTTGGTAAAAAAAGCTGTGTCATGCCGTCCTGAATTGAGCAGGCGCGGATTCTTGCCGATGACTTCTTTTGTGGAATAGCCGGTGACGACGGTGAAGGCGTGGTTTACCCGTAGGATCGCTCCATTATTGTCCGTAACCATCATGCCTTCCTGGGATTCGAATGCGGCGGCGGCGATACGCAGCTCTGTTTCGGCTTGTTTGCGTTCAGTAATATCGCGGGAGGAAAAGAATAGTAACGGAGTGCCTTCCTGCTCCAGCGGGAAGCCGCTGATCTCGACATCGAAAACGCTGCCGTCTTTGCGCCGGTGACGGGTTTCGAACTGGATACGAGACTGTTCTACATAGGGCTGTCTTAGTTTTTGTGGAAGTTCCGAGCTGGTGAACATCGCATCCCATTGAGAAACATTCATGCCGATTATTTCGTCGCGCCTATAGCCCAGCATGGTGCAGAACGAGTCGCTGGCCTCAATGATATTACCGTCGAAATCCAGTATATGAATGCCGTCGCTGGCATTACGCAGCAGTGCCAGGCTCTTCTCGCTTTCCCTTTTAAGGGATTGCTCGGCTTTTTTCCAGTCGGCAATGTTTTCGAGCATAGACCAAATATAGTCTTTGCCGTCAGCCCCGGTAACAAGGATGCCATTCAAACGTAAAGGAATCAGGCTGCCGTCCTTATGAATATACTCTTTCTCATAGGGGCCATAGCGTCCTGTGTTGGCAAGCGACTCTAGTTGTAAGGCTTCCGACGCTTCATATCGTCTGGGAGTCAGTTGCCAATAGTCGAGATTCATCAATTCATCGGATGAATATCCTGAAATTTTCTGGAATGATTGATTGAATTCAACGAACTTTCCATCCATGCGGGTCAACGCAATACCGATTGGCGATAATTCATACAAGCCACGGAGTTTTTGTTCATTAACACGCAATGACTCATTGAGCTGTTTTCGTACTGTTATGTCTCGCGAGGAGTTGAAAAGCACATGTTGGCCGTCCATCTCAAGGGGAAAACCACTGATCTCGACATCGAAAATACTGCCGTCTTTGCGCCGGTGACGGGTTTCAAACTGGACACGAACCGGACTTTCGAGCTGTTGCCTGACGGCAGCCAGTAGTTCCTCAGCATCGGGGAATCCGGCATCCCATTCAGCGACGTTCATGCCGATGACTTCATCGCGTCGGTAACCCAGCATCGTGCAGAATGAGTCGCTGGCCTCGATGACATTCCCGTCGAAATCGAGGATATGGATGCCGTCGCTGGCATTCCATAAGAGTGCGCGATTTTTTTCGCTTTCCCGTTGCAGCGTTTTTGTTTGTTCTTGAACCCGTCGGCGAATAACAGAAGTGCGCCCGGTTATCGCAAGCAAAAATGCCTGTAGCAAACTTGCAAGAATCAACCCGCCAGCCAATACCATCCAGGCCTGTAATGAACGATTGGAGGCCATATACTCCGGCGTCGGAGAGAGCGATATGAGCCAGAATCTTCCGTTAAACGGAACCTCATCTTCCCAGGCGAACATGCTTAATTGAGGATGGGAAACCTGGTCGGAGCGATAGAGAAGCCCGTTACCAGCGGATGTTCCTTTGTCTTCAATCGTTAAAGCCAGGTCTTTCGGCAACCCTTTTGCAAACAGTTGCTTTAGCATGTCCTCAACATGAAATACGCCGACGGCAAAACCGTAGGGTGATATGTTCGGGTGATGAGCGGCACGTTGATCAAGGTATACCGGATGCAATAGAAGCACGCCTTTACCGGGGCTATGTTCCTGAACCAGTCGAATCGGAGCGGTGGCAGACGGTTTGCCGGTCCGGGCGGCGGCTTTGATGGCGTCATAACGAACAGTATCCGATGCAATATCATAAGCTATCGCATCACGGTTTTTGTCCAAAGGGGTGATGTATCGCACGACGACATATTCATCGCGGTAATCTGCAGGGATGAGTTTGCCCGATGAATCGCGTTGCGTAATTTTAAGGCCGTTGATATGGAGTTCCTTGCCTAAGTCAGTTTCCAGTTTCTCCCTGGCTTCGCCTTTAAGGACAAGATTCCAGCTCAACGCCTGTAGATCGGGATGATGTTCGAAACTTTGTCTTGAAAACCTCTCAAATTCAGACAAGCCAAGGTTGGGATAGGTTTGAATCAGGTTATCTACTGAGGCTAAAATTTCCCCATAAGACAGGAGCGTGGACTGTAACTGGTTACTCAGTGAGAGACCGCGTTCGGCAATATGCTGTTTTAAACGCAGGGCTTCAATATTGGATACGTAGACAAAGGCGGCAATAATGCCTGCGGTAACGATAAGCGAGGGTATTGCGACACTTTTAAAGCGTGATTTCCATAATGGGTTTTTACGTTGTAAAACCATCAAGGTTAGCGGCGCGAACAGTAATACTCCTATCGTGTCTCCGATCCACCAGTTCCACCAATTGAAAAACAGTTCACTGCTGGAAATCACGTGGAACAGTATCAGTACGGTATTCGCCCATGTCGCTGAAACAAGGCAGGCTAGCGGCCCTGCAAAAAAGAGTAGCAGGATGATGTCACGGTCATTATCCAGATTACGCCAGGAATCTTTCAATCGATGACGTACCAGAGAGGCGGCGACCCAGGCCTGAAGGGTCGATCCTGCCGCTATGATGGCAGCCGTTAGCAGACTCTCACTACTTAGACCGCTATGATTTGCAGCGACCCAGAGGTTGATGCCGACTGAGCCAAGCCATACTCCGGGAAGCAGTCGAGATCCCTCATATAGAATTGCGGCAAAAGCGAGACCCGCTGCGGGAAAGACGGCGGTCGCGTATCCGGGGGCGATGGCAAGTTTTAGCCCGGCAATACCCAGTAGAAAGTAAATCGCTGATAGCAGCAGCGATTTATTTAAGGCTGCAATGGTCAGCTTTGAAGGCTTAAATTTTTCTTGGGCCAAAGGAAATAGTCGAATACGTAAAGAAATTTGTATTCTACTCTTATCTCACTTCACCCTAAAACCGTTGATGCTTGTTGAGGATTGGGTAGCGGTGAAAATTCTTTCCGGTCGGAACAGTCGATGACCAAGGTTGGAGAACATCAATCGTGTTCATGATAAACTATCCATTCGTTATGGCAGCGAAATGATCAGTAAACGTTGGCCTATGTATCAACAATTCAAATCACAATCTTTCACCACCGACCGGCATGAGTTGCTAGCCCTTAGAATTTAATAGCAACACGCTTTCCGGGATTTTTGGATGAACGGGTCTTGATAAAGGAGTATCTGCAACATTACTTTATTAGCGACTTACTCTTAATATTTTTATGCAACCTCTAGCTTTTGTTGATTTGGAAACCACTGGCGGTTCAGCCACCAAAGATCGCATTACCGAAATTGGGATTGTGTTGGTGGATGAAAGCGGTGTACGCGAATGGAGTCAGTTAGTTCACCCGCAAACTCGCATTCCTGTCTTTATCGAACAGATGACCGGCATCACAAACGCCATGGTGGCAAATGCCCCTCGGTTTGAAGCCGTTGCCGAAGAGGTGGGTGCGCTGCTGCAAGGCCATTTGTTTATCGCGCATAATGCCCGGTTTGATTACGGCTTTTTGAAGAACGAATTCAAGCGGCTGGGAATGACATTTCAACCCACCGTATTATGTACAGTCAAACTTTCTCGGACTCTTTACCCTGAATACAGGCATCATAATCTCGATAGCCTGATCGAACGCTATAACCTCAAAGCCAAAGACCGTCACCGAGCCTTAGCCGATGCCCAGCTGATTCATCAGTTCTGGACACATCTTGCAGCCAGTTTTTCGGTATCGGCCTTGAATGATACCGTCCAGCAATTGGTCAGTCGATCCAGCCTGCCGTCGCATATCGACCCGCTGCTGATTCATGATTTACCGGAAGGCCCCGGTGTGTATCTGTTTTATGGAGAAAACGATCTGCCGCTATATATTGGTAAAAGTATCAACATTAGACAGCGCGTACTGTCGCATTTCTCGGCGGACCATCGCGACACTAAGGAAATGACGCTGTCGCAGCAGCTGCGGCGGATTGACTGGATTGAAACCGCTGGCGAATTGGGTGCGTTGCTGACTGAAGCCAAACTGATCAAGCAATTGATGCCGACGCATAACCGGCGCTTACGGCGCAAAAATGACTTATGTGCCTGGCAACTGCTGCAACAAGAAGATGAACAACTGCGCCCAACCCTGATTTGGGCCGATGATCTTGATTTTGGCAGCCAAAATAATCTTTACGGTCTTTATCATAACCAGCGCGATGCGCAAAAAGCCCTGCGCAGTATTGCCGATCAATATCAACTGTGCCTGAGCAGCTTAGGCTTGGAAGAAACCGCCAAAGGCCGGCCGTGTTTCGCCTACCAGATTAAAAAATGCAAAGGTGCGTGCGTTGGCTATGAAAAACCGCTCGAACATGCCGCGCGCTTGATGGTGGCGATGACTAAACTCAAACTAACCACCTGGCCTTATCGCGGTGCGATAGGCATAAAGGAAGGTGACGAAATACATGTTATTGATCGCTGGTGCTATCTCGGCACCGCCAAGCATGAATCGGAAATTCATGACTTGTTGGCGGGAGGTCGACCGGCGTTTGATCGAGATACTTACCTGATGCTCAGCAAGGCTTTGAAAAAAGCCAAAGTAATCTCGCTGGCAGCGGTTTGAATTACGAGCAGGGATGAATGAGTCACAGGGACTGCCGGCATGTGCAAAGTTACGGTCAAAAGCAGTAAAGTGAGATTAGCGCCGGCTACAAAGGATCATCTTCATTCAGCGGATTACCATCATCAATCAGGTATTGACGATGTTGTAGATAGGAGCTTTTTATAAAATCGTAGCGATTGCCATTGGATGCTTCATTAACGATTTTTTCGGATGTCATTATGCCGGCACGATAATCCGTTACATCAAGTGCACTGGTTCCTGCTGATACGGCAGTACCAGTAAAACCGCCGAAGATCGAAACATAGGTTATAGGGTCCAGGAAGGCATCACCGATTAAACCGATAGTATCTCTGGGCGTACTGGGGCCAAAAAACGGCAGTACTAAATAAGGGCCGGACGGCACTCCCCAAAAACCTAAAGTTTGACCGACATCTTCATTATGTTTAGGTAAGTCAATCTTGCTGGCCCAATCAAAAACACCCGCGCCGCCGGCCGTTGTATTGATTATAAAACGGCTGAGATCCATGCCGCTTTGCAATAGTTTAAGCTGCAAAAGATCGTTGATAGTGACGCCTATGTCGTTAATGTTGCTGAAAAAATTGGTTACGCCTTCGTCAACGGCAGTATTGGTAATGTCCAAATAGCCTTTAGCGACCGGTTTCAATACGTGTTTGTCGAAGCTATCGTTAAAAGATTGCGTACTTTTGTTCCAGCCTCGCCAAGGATCATTTTGCTCAGCTTCCTTAAGAGTGGTGATCGCGCAACCGCTCAGCACCAAGGCGGCTGTGGTAACGGTCAATAATGTAAGCCTAGTAATGATGGTTTTTTGCCGTTTCATGAGTAGCCTCTTTATGCTTTATTTAAAGTTTTTTATATTTCGGATGGCTAACTATAGCGTAGCCATTAACCTATTATCAAACCAGCTGCTAGTGACCGTAAGGGCGGTCTAATTTTGGCGGCTAACGAAAAGTTTAGCGATCTTCTAACGAACAAAGCTCAATGTCGGTTTGCCGCAGCCGCAAGGAAATGGCTCTGGCAATGCGGGCAAAAATCCGCGTTCCTAACACCGCATTATTATGTACCTGGATATCAAATTCATGCCGCGACAATTCGTAAAGCTCGCACTCAGTTTTGGCAATGGCTTCAGCCGAACGCTGACGGTGATCGAGAAACGCCATTTCTCCAAAGTAGTCGCCTTGATTGAAAGTGGCTAAATGATGATGTTTGCCGCCACTCAGCGGCAAGAAAATTTGCACAATGCCACGGCGAATCAGAAACAGTTCATCACCGCTGTCACCGAAGACAAATATTCTCTCTCCCGCCTGCACAGTCCGCTCATGCAGACAAGGACGCAATGCCGCAAGCGTTGCGTCATCTGATTTACGCAATAACTCAATGTCCGCCAGATCAAGAACTTGTTCGGTAAATTCTTCCGTCCACCCGGCTGCTTGTAGAATTTTATCTTCCATCCATTCCAAAGCTTCATCACGCGTATCGAAAATCCGAATCCCGTTACCATTGTTGTTGACCAAGCCGACTTGAGTCATGTATTGCAACAGGTCCTGGCCGCTGGGCAACCTGGAAGGCATGCCGCTAAAGATAAGTTCACCGCCGCGCGCGCGTAATCGGTCCTGCATTAAAGTAAACAAATGCGCGGCGGTATAATCTAAGCATTCCACTCGGCGCATGTCGAATAACAGCCATCTGCAAATGGCTAAATCGGGTTCCAACTGGCTAAACAAATGATCGGTGGTGCCGAAAAATAAATTGCCTTGTAATTCATAAATGGCTGCTTCGTCGCCATGTTCGGCTATCAATGAGCGTTCTTCCTCCAAGCGATGGGTTTTAGAGGAAGTTTCTTTAAGCGTGGCCCGTCGCCGTAATACCGAGGCTCTAATTTGATCGCGGATAAACAAGAAAATCGCCAAGCCGATGCCGGTGGCGGAGGCGGCAATCAAGCCGACTGTTTCCGCGACAACCACGACTGCGGCAATCACGGCAAAATCAAAAAGTGTTTCTTTATGCCGTAGCAAATGGAAAGCATGCCAATCGAACATGCGCGTAGCGACCACCAGCAAAATCCCGGCTAATGCGGCAATCGGCACCCAGGCAATTAATGGCGCCAGCGCTAGAATAGCCAGCACTACCAGGCTGCCTTCAATCAGCCCCGATTGGGTTTTACGTCCGCCGCTGGTGACGTTGACCAAACTTGCGCCCATTGTGCCGGAACCCGACATTCCGCCCATTACAAAAGACAGCAGATTCGCAATACCTTGACCGAATAACTCCTGGTTGGAATCATGGCGTTTTTTGGTTAACGCATCCAGCACTACGCAGGTTTTCAAAGTATCGATAGACAGCAAAGCCGATAAAGCCAAGGCTGAATAGGCGACTATGTGCAAGTCGGCCAAGCTGATCTCCAGTACGGATTGAAGACGGCTTTTAACCATTGCCGGAAAATCGGTATTGGCACGAATCGGTCCGATGATCAGCGAGTTGGTTTCTACAGACAACAGTGCAGGCATAAACAGGCTTAATAGAAAATAGCTGAGTATTCCTGCAAATAGACCTACGATAGCGGCCGGAACTTTTTGGGTCAGGCGCGGCGCGGTTAACATCGCAATAATAGTGACCAAACCCACTGCGATTCCGGGCCATTGCCAAAAATGCGGTGACATTAAGCCTTGCCACAAGCCCACTCCTTTCGGTAAGCCGAGCAAATTAGGGAACTGGCCGACGGCGATAATTAAACCGACACCGGATAAATAACCGCTGACGACTGGAAAAGGAATATATTTAATCAGTCGTCCGCCTTTCAATAAACCATAAAGGATTTGTAACAGCGCGGCTAATAGAGCAGTCAGGGCCAATAACGCCGGGATGCGGTTAATTTCAGTGCCTGTGCTGATTAATTCAATCGCTAACCCTGATAAAACGGCCGCGGCCGGAGCGCAAGGAGCAGAAATTAAAGCCGGAGTGCGGCCAAATAAGGGCGCCGCCAATCCCATGCAGGCCGCGCCTATCATGCCGACAAGAGCGCCTTCACCGGCCATTTGCGGCGCAATCGCCGAAAATACCAGCACGCCAAAAGCAATTGCTGAGGGCAAGGCGACTAACATGGATGCCAGTCCCCCCCAAAATTCATCCATAATAGTGTGGCGCGGTGAGCTGGCGGGAGCGGCTTTATTGGCCATGTTTCAATGTTCCGGTTAAGAGGTCGTGGCTTTTGGTTTAAAGTGTGAGGGGTAGGGATGTTAAAGCTTTCCGGCAGAGCGCATAAGAATGGCCAGAAATCATTACTACGCTGTTATGTGGTATAAGAAAGTTTATTGATAATAAATGTTGAAATTGGCAAAAAATCGATGCCGTTTTAGACTATCAAATACTTCCGTCAAAAATAATCCTGTAAAGATTTATCCAATATGTTTCTCAAAAGCTTAAGCTATCGGACATCCGCAATCCGTTTTTCGCTGTTATTTATCCGGTCTTTAAAGTATGCCTGAATTCCGCACGCACTATGATAATTTAAAAATCAGGAGAAATGCTTCGAATGCAACAATACGGGCTGCTTACAAAGCCTTAATGCAGAAATACCATCCGGATAAGTTCGACGGGTCCGTTCAAGAGGCGCTAAGAATAACTAAAATAATCCAGCACTCCTACGAAATATTGATCCACTTTGATAAGCGCGCCAAGCATGATCGCTGGATTAGTGAGCTTGAAGCTAAATTCAGGCAAAAATATGGATCAACGGAATTCGGTATTGTGGGCAAAATACAGCGCAATATTCTGATAATCAAGTACATGATCAGAATTTCTACAGCGAGGAGGAGTTGTATAGAATTGCCGCGAATGCGCTTTCTTCAAAAATGAAGAAATGGAGGGTAATGAATAAAGATTATAGAATTTATTACTCCGGACTAATGGTTGTTGTAGCGATAGTGCTTTTATTTATTGGCCTGTCGTACCATGTTTCAATACTGACCGCGGTTAGCGTTATTCTATTATTCATACAACCGGTGTACATTATGTATATAGTCGCCTCGCGCCTCATCAATACATTTTATGAGTAATTTTGTGAGCTTGATGAAATAGCGATTATGAATCCGCACCGTGGTGATCTAACGAGCGGGAACTTCGATAGCTTGATAAGTCCCCAACTCCTATAGTTATGCTAATACAGCTTAATGCAAACGCTATCAGCCAAATGTCGAACCATTCCAGCCCCACCATTCGGCAGGACAGTTACTAAACTCGATATAGATACGATCGGCCGAAAGTTTTAATTCTGCGGTCAGGAACCGACTAATGGAAGCGGACAAAGCTTTTGCCTGAGTCGTGGTTAAGCCAATGCTTTTGCATTCTACATAAGCCAGCGGATCGGCATTTCCGGCGAACAGCATGGTTTTACCGGCGTTCACTTCAACCATCACATAGCGTTCCGGTTTGCCGGTTTCTTTAGCCAGTAACTGGGAAAACTCAGCTAATAACTCTGCTGACTGCTCTATGTCGATCACAACATTGGTATTTAGTTTTAAATAGGGCATCTCGTTTGTCTCCGGTGATGATTGATGGAATTTATCAAATCGCTTTGCATGTGGGTAACGCCTATACCTTCCGGAATACCGGGTCAGTGCTTCAGGTCTTGTTGCATGGCTTGCTTCAACTCGTCTTTGGCATTTACGTAGGCATCAAACTGTTCGGGCGTCAGAATGCTGCGTAATGTGTCATCCTTTTGATCCAGAACAGCTTTGATGTCATGCATTTTAAACAGACCGATACTTGATCCTTTTAATACAGGTTCTATCTTTTCCGCATAGTCCTCGTTGATCGTCTGAACCTTGGCCACAACGTCCTGGGAGAGGTTCAGCTTTGCCTTCATGAAACGGGTTTGTGAAGCGGCTCTTTCGGCCGGCGTGGTATTGAGCAGATATGCCATATCTCCGGCGTTTGCAATCGGAATGAATAGCGAAAAGAATAAAGCAATTATCAGTTTTGATGTGCGCATCGTGCCGCCGGGTAGTCGATAGTTACGGGGGAAAGCATAATTTTGAGCTTGATAGGCCGGAATTGATAGCTTCCAGGTTAAAAAATCCTGTAGTCGTCCTCCTGTAATTTAGCATGGGCGGCAGCCAGTCTGGCTATGGGTATGCGCGGTGCCGAACAGGAAACATAATCCAGTTTGATATGATGGCAAAAGCGAATCGATTGCGGATGGCCGCCCTGTTCGCCGCAAATACCTATTTTAATATCGGGCCGGGTTTTTCGCCCCGAATCAGCGGTCATTTTCATTAACTGGCCGACGCCTTTGGCATCAAGCACTTCAAACGGGTTGTCTTCAAGCAATCCGGTTTCGTTGTAAAGCGGCAGAAATTTGTTTTCGGCATCTTCGCGTGAAAATGAAAAGGTTGCCTGGGTTAAGTCGTTGGTGCCGAACGAGAAGAATTCAGCGACTTGGGCTAATTCTTCGGCACGGGTGCAAGCCCGGACAGTCTCCACCATGGTTCCAAATTTAAATGCCAGGGTGATGCCGTACTGACTTTCGACTTCCTGTTGAATCTGATCAACGAAAGCTTTTACCCGTATCAATTCCTGTAAGGTAATCACTTGGGGCACCATGATTTCAGGCAAGATCGGTGTGCGTTGTTTAGCGCAAAGAGCCGCCGCCTCAAGAATCGACCGAATTTGCATCTGGTAAATTTCCGGATACGACATGCCAAGACGCACGCCCCGGTGTCCCAGCATCGGGTTAACTTCATACAATTCTTTGACTTTTTTCAGCATTAACTGCTTTTTAGCAATCGCTTTATTGATAACCTCCTCATTTAAATAATTAAACGGTGCCGGTAATGATGTCTGTATAGTCAGGGTATCCAGAGCAACCTGCTGTCCCTGAATCATAACCTTGTAGAGATTTAACGCCTTGATTTCATCTTCCAGCTGGTGCTCGCTGGGTAAGAATTCATGCATCGGCGGGTCCAGTAGCCGTACCGTGACCGGATAAGGCGACATGGCCTCAAAGAGTTGTTTAAAGTCATCTCGCTGGATAGGAAATAATTTTTCCAGAGCTTGCTGCCGCGTTTCTTTGCTGTCCGCTAAAATCATATCAATCACTAAAGGCAATCGATCCGATGCATTAAACATACGCTCGGTACGACACAGGCCAATACCGGTGGCTCCGTAGCTGACTGCCATCCGTGCGCGCTCCGGCGTATCTACATTGGCATGAACTTCCAATTCGGCAAACTCATCCGCCCAAGCTAATAAGGTTTTTAATTCATCGGAAAATGAAGGTTCAATCGTGGCGATTTTGCCCAAATAAATCAGGCCGGTGCTGCCGTCAATGGTAATGATGTCGCCTTCGCGAATATGCAGATCGCCAATAATAGCCTGGCGGGTACGCACATCTATTTTTATATCTTCGGCTCCGGCAATGCAGGCTTTGCCCATGCCTCGGGCAACGACTGCGGCATGGGAGGTTTTACCGCCGCGGCTGGTCAAAATACCCTGGGCGGCAAAAAAGCCGTGAATGTCTTCAGGTTTGGTTTCTTCCCTGAGCAAAATAACTTTCTCACCCGCACGTCCCATCAATTCAGCCGTATCGGCATCAAATACACATTTACCGAAAGCTGCGCCCGGAGATGCGGGCAAGCCTTGAGCAACAGGCTGAGCTTTAATATCGGGATCAAGCTGGGGATGTAACAGCTGTTCCAGCAATTCGGGATTGATGCGTAATAAAGCCCGTTCCTTGCTGATCAGGTTTTCGGCTACCATTTCCACTGAAGTGCGGACCATGGCTGCCGCGTTCATTTTACCGTTACGCGTTTGCAGGCAATACAATACGCCGCGTTCAATGGTGTACTCGTAATCCTGGACTTCCTTGTAATGGTTTTCCAGTTTGTTACGCAAATCGACCAGCTGTTTGTAAAGGTCCGGCATTTCATGGATTAATTCGTGCACCGGTTTTGGCGTGCGAATACCGGCAACAACATCTTCGCCTTGGGCATTGACAAGGTATTCGCCATACATTTCATTAACACCGGTACCTGGGTTGCGAGTAAATCCGACGCCGGTTGCACAATCGTTACCCATGTTGCCGAATACCATGGCGACCACATTAACGGCAGTACCGTTGGCCATGTTCGGGGTAATGTGAAATTCACGCCGGTAGTCTACCGCCCGTTTGCCCATCCATGAATTGAAAACGGCTTTAATCGACAATTCCAGCTGCTCATAAACATCTTCAGGAAAAGGCCTGCCGGTTTCTTCCAAGACCACTTGGAGAAACAGTTCACTGATTTGGCGTAAATGATCGGCATCTAAACCTACGTCGGCTTTAATCCCGGCTTGTTTTTTGATGGCGGCGAAATGCAGGTCAAATTTTTCATCGTCAATACCTAATGCAACCTTGCCGAATAGCTGAATAAAACGGCGGTAGGCATCATAGGCAAAGCGGGTATCGCCAGTCTGGGTAATAAGACCGGTCAGGGTTTGCTCATTGAGACCCAGATTCAAAATAGTATCCATCATTCCCGGCATAGAGATAGCCGAGCCGGAGCGTACGGATACGAGCAATGGATTATGGCTGCCACCAAATTGTTTACCGGAAAGAACTTCTACCTCGGCGATATGGGCTTTAACTTCTTCCAGCAAACCTTCGGGCAATTGCTGGGTTTTAAGGTAATCAAGGCAAGCTTGGGTTGTGATGACAAATCCCGGCGGTACGTTAAGTCCTATTTGAGTCATTTCGCATAGATTGGCGCCTTTACCACCCAGCAGAGCTTTATTTTTTCCGTCACCTTTCAGGAATGAATAGATATATTGCATGGTTTTTATCCAATGTTTTGTAATATAAAAAATTGGCTACACAAAATTTCAGCAGTTACAAGGGGCAATAATGCAGCCGTCGCTTAACAATCTGTAATATTTGATTTAAAGGTTATTTTATGAGG
Organism: Methylobacter sp.; assembly: GCF_036845245.1. Taxonomy (NCBI): domain Bacteria; kingdom Pseudomonadati; phylum Pseudomonadota; class Gammaproteobacteria; order Methylococcales; family Methylococcaceae; genus Methylobacter; species Methylobacter sp. The sequence continues at coordinate 46,889 of NZ_DAIUEH010000019.1, read as the reverse complement.
GATAGTCCATTGTCAAACCTTCTTATTAAGTTACCGATGATTTTGTGGTTTCTCGGACCCTTTTTATACGGGTGACGCTCGGGGCCAGCGCGGTTTGCTGTGTTTGATTAAGTCCCTGCTGATTGCTTTCGACAGGATAAAAATAAACTTTTATTCACTATGTCCCTGTCTGAAAAGGATTATTCTCCTGGTCAGATCAATCTGTCAGCAATTCCGGTGCCTGTTAATTTTCCGGAATTTAAACCGGAATGTCATCAATCTTATCGGCGGTATCGATTGCATCATGAGCGCTATTACTCACGCCAGGTATTATCGACACAATTGCTCCATCTGAGCGCATGGGCATGGAGGCCGCTTTTGTCAATCGCACCCCTGTAGCATAAGGGCTGCAAAGGCCAGTAAAAATACATTATTTAACTCTTTGGAAAACATTCAGCAAGCGTCTTTGCTAACGTCAACCGAACAATATACTAATGGCTTGGCGATGTGCAATATTTTATATGCGTTCATCAATACCGGTTCTTCGAACAGCTGGATAATAATGACATGACACTCAGGTCGTTGACTATTGACCCCCCAATCTTTGAGTTAGCGGCGATAATTCTTTCGCCTTTCACGATAGTTTGTTTAATCTGTGATTGTTACTGTCTTATCCAGACTATTCCGATCTTCATCTAATTTTAATGAAATCCGTTGGTTTCCCCTCATCTTGCTTCTGTAATATTTACCCTAACATTGCGCTCGCAAAATGCCGGTCGCGATTGCGATAATTGTGACAAATACAAAATAATATTGAATTTTAAAAACAGTATGACATCCATAACTGTAATTCATAAGGCTCCAGCTTTTCAGTTCAGAGCAATAACAGACCTTAAAAAATCATAGATAAACCTGACGGCCTATAAGACGATGGTTTTAATCGTATTACTGACTATCAATGCGCCAACCGAAACCTGTAGTGATCAAAGACAGTCATATTTAGCAAGGTGATAAGCAAAGATGACTGAATACGAGACAGACTATGGATGCAGATATTGAACTGCCTAAAAATATCAGCCCTAGATCAATACTTAATTAATAAACAGAGTGAGTTAAGCATGGATATCGGTATTTATAAGTTAACTCAGGCTGATATTGATAATGCTGCAGAATTTACAGGTTATTTAGTTAATGAGTATGGCAATTTTGCTGTGGGTGATTATGTCGTTAAGGACTGTGATCTTGAGCGGAAGAGCAAAAAAGATTTTTTTGTCGGTAAAGGCGTTATTACCGGCTGGCTTGACGACCTTAAAGCAGAATTAAATGAAAAACAACATAGAGCGTGGTTCATGGAGGGCACTGCTGAAGAGGGACTCTGGGATGAGGACATTCTATTGCTCAAACAAGACATTAAAAGATATGAGCGTGTTTTAAGAAAAATGGCGAAGCATCAATTTGAAAAGAAAGCTTTGAGGCATTGGAGTGTAAAAGCTCTTAATGTTCTTCAGTGTTTACGTTAGTCGATCAATTACAAGCAATTATAAGGACCCTTCATAAGTTTCTGCCTGCATATGATGGAGGGGCGGTTATTCTTTATCCTGATTCTTCCATTTAATGTGTCTATGTTGCCGAGACATTCCGTTCACTGAACATTTTATCGCAAAACCTACACGTTAGTGCCTTGGGTAGGTCATTGGATAAGCTTTTGCGGTATATGTATCGGAGACTTTTATATCCATTATCCGTCACCCTAATCTTTTCAGTTAGTGTGTCTGAGCTTTCAAAACATTCCGTCTATTTGAAAATGAGGTTCTATTGCAAAGTTTACCAATTAAAGCTCTAGCCAGAAATAAATTGAATAGCTGGGGTCGATTCTTATTATGGATAAAGTTACTGTTATTTATATACTCGCCATCTGCCTGGTCAGTAGCCGATGCAGGTGATTTGTTACAACCGATTGTGAGTGAGTCGCTAACTTATGACGATAATTTGTATAGGATTTCAGGGGATAGGCAGTTAGGACCGCAGATGGAAACGGGTGATTTTATCAATAACGCTTCAGCTGGCGGTCGTATACATAAGGCTTTAGGTCGCCAGATATTTGATCTGGATCTGCAGGTAGATGATAACCGCTACGCTGCCAATACGCAGCTTGATAATGTGTCTACAAAAGACAGTGCCGTTTGGCGATGGCAGGTCGGCCACGGCTGGTCCGGCAAACTGGGAGCGGACTACAGCAGGTCGCTGGCGGGTTTTGCAAACACGCAGTTTTTTGCGCTCGACCTTTTGGATAGGCCTGAATACTATTTTGATGTTCGCTATCAATTGAATTCGAACTTACGCTTCGATGCAGGTTGGCGAAAGTCAGATACAACCCATAGTGCCGCTACCCGGCAAAATCAAAATATCGAGGCGCAAACGAGTCATGGCGGTGTTACATTTTTAACATCGCATGGCAATTCCCTGGGCGTTGAATATGCGCATACTGATGCACGGTTTCCCCTCAGGCAGTTGAGTTTTGGTGTGGGAGGTGTGGATATTGCCTATCAGGAGAATTTAGCGAGGGCGTTGTTTAAATATGATTACTCGCCCAAGCTTCACTTTGATGGTCAGGTTGGGTATTTGATAAGAAGCCATCCGAATTTGCCCCAGACCGATTATCAAGGAGCAATCTGGCGTATTGGTATGAATTGGATGCCTACGGCTAAAACATTAGTAGCTGTCGCAACTTGGCACGAGCTAGCGGCTTTTGCCGAGCTGGCTTCAAATTATTATATCTCTGAGGGGGTGAGTCTTACGCCCAGCTGGAATGTTAGCAACAAAATTGTACTGTCAGGGCAAGCGCGCATAGAAACCCAGAATCACTCTGGAGTGCGTAAAGACGAACTGTTTTCGTCGCAAGTCAGCGTTAGCTACACACCGGTTAATTATGCGGAACTTAATCTGGCTTACCAGTTTTATCAGCGTGATAGTAATCGCCAATTTTATTCATATGTCGGTGATAGCATTACTGCAACTGTTAGACTTAAATTTTGAGTATGTCAAAGAATTTGGCGTTATCAGTAAGCGCATTTGTGACATTAAGCCTAATAGCTATTAAGCGCGTCGGAGACTGCCGCGACCTGAAGTTATGCGGATCTTCATCTGATTTTAATGAAATCCACAGGTTCCTTTCATCTTGCTTGTGTATTCTGTACCTAAAGTCATCGCGACCTGAGCGAAATGTCAGTAGCGATGATTTTGGGGATGAACGGTTTTTTTTCAGTTCATTATTGAGTACACAAGATAAGGATATTAACGAATATACCGCTCGTTAATTATTTATAAGTCCTCATACAGCTCGTTGCCAATTGAAATTCTTTTTACCAAACCGGAATACGACGATACGACAATCTGTTTTTGTTGATTATTTCATCTGGTCTGATTTAGACAAATGTATTGTTTACTATTTGGAAGCAGATGTTGATGGTTAGAGTGAAATGCAAGGCTAATCGTCAAAGATAGAATTTCTTCGCACAATAGATTTTGTGAGCTTACTAATTATAAAACTACATAAATCTACGCTCGCTCAAGCATTATCGCAGGAGTTTAGGCATTAGGTTTTTAAGTATTTAATTCGTAAGTTGCGGGTGGCTAATAATGGAAGCTAGATAAAAAATTGCCTTTTGAAAATGTGAGTTTTTGTTAATTACGATATATGGAGTTGATTATGAAAATATTGCCATTACTGGTTTTTTTGGGGACGATGGTTGTTAGTACAGTAGCTTCAGCAAATGCGCTGTATTTAAATCAACCTCTGGGCTCATTCAACGCAACTGTCGGTACAGGTGCATTCGAAGATTATTGGACTTTTAATTTGGGTGGAATTAACAATATTAATGCTCAAATAAATAATCAAAACTACACGCTTTCTGTACCTTCCGGTTCTTTTAAGATCCAAGACATTCAGACTTTATCCCTTAAATTGTATTCCACAGTGCTGGGGTCGTCGACGTTCAATCCTCTGAACTATAGTGCTGTTTCAGGAGATTTGAATCCGACGACAACTGGAATGACTTTTAATTCCTTGGCTTCCGGCAGTTACGCTTTAAAAGTTAGCGGTATTGGGGACGGTCTCGCGGGTGGTCGTTACTCAGGTTCTTTAGCGGTTGCTCCAGTGCCGGAACCCGAAACATGGATTTTGTTGATGATTGGAGGCGTCCTGCTAAGTTTGCAGCTGCGTCGAAAAAACATAAGTCAAGACCCTATGTTTCTTTCTGTCTGATTAAAACAATCTAATTGTTGGTTTCCAATGCTTTTAATCCGCACATATTCTGAGAAATAGCCACTTCCCATGCACCGCTAAGATCGACTGCGCGGCATATGCTGAGACCGTTTCATACGAATATGTTGCGGAACATCAAATACAACTGAATTTTAAAGAAAATTGCATTAATAAAATATATGGAAGCAAACACAGACATAACACGATTGGCTTCTAAATCCAGCATCCACAGCGGGAGTTTGATAGCGTTGGGCAGGCCGGTGCTGTTTATTATAAAAAACCTGCTGTATCCGATTAGCATAGTTAGCCTGCTGGCAGGCAGCTTTATGTATTGGGAAAGGTCATTATCCGGTGTTTTTTTGTTGTTGATGGTCTTGGTTTTTTTTGCCTCCATGCATTTTATGGATGGAGTCTGTATTTATCGAGCAGAACATAGTTTTCCCTGGCTGCGCAGCTTCCTGGATATTTTACTGCGCTGGTTACTGATGCTGGTGGTTCTCTGGTTAATTTTTGAACTATCCGGTTTCGGATATTTGGTGTTCGAACCGGGAATTCAAATATGGAGTGTTGTTACGCCTGTTGCGCTTTTTTTAATACAAATTACGGTTCTTTTTTTACTGGACTTCTTTTTAAAACATAACCCTAGAAAGCGTAAGGCAGTGATTGTCGGGTTGGATGCTCTGGGCTTGCAATTGGTTAAAAACAGCCGAATGGATAAGTTTTCCGACCTTGATTTTTTGGGTTTTTTTGAAAACAGAAGTCTTGACAGAGTTCCCGAGCCGGCTGGTGAAAAAATTCTGGGTACCATTAAAATGCTGCCTGAGTTTGTGCGTCGGAACGGTGTGCATGTGGTGTTTATTGCTTTGCCAATGGCGAATCAGCCTCGCATCATAGAGCTATTGGATGCCATGCGGGACTCAACCGCATCAATTTATTTCGTGCCCGATTTGTTTATTGCCGATCTGATTCAGGCACGTTTCGATCAAGTCTGCAATGTGCCTGTCGTTGCTGTCTGTGAAACGCCGTTTTACGGTTTGCGGAGTCTCCTGAAACGTTTGAGCGACATTATTATTGCATCGTTATTAATGATACCCCTTATCCCGGTGTTTATTTTAATTGCCATGGGCATCAAGCTGAGTTCTCCGGGCGCAGTGCTGTTCAAACAGCGACGTTATGGGCTGAATGGCGAAGAAATATGGGTTTATAAATTTCGCTCTATGACTGTTTGTGAAAATAGCGGTGTCATTGAGCAAGCCAAACGTAATGATTCGCGAATTACTCGTTTTGGAGGTTTTTTACGCAGAACCTCATTAGATGAGCTGCCCCAGTTCATTAATGTTTTGCAAGGACGTATGAGCATCGTTGGTCCCAGACCTCATGCGGTTGCTCATAACGAACTTTATCGGCAACTGATAAAAGGCTACATGATTCGCCATAAAGTAAAACCCGGTATTACCGGCTGGGCGCAAATCAACGGCTTTCGAGGCGAAACCGATAGTCTGGATAAAATGGCCGCGCGTATTGAATATGATCTCGACTACTTGCGGAACTGGTCTTTCGGGCTGGATTTGCAAATTATCATGCGGACCGTGGGCGTTGTACTGGGTGACAAAAATGCATACTAATTCGACAAAGAGTACGAAGGAATCAATGAGTAGAATTTATTTTAAACGTGTTGATAAAAAATATGTTGTCAGAAATCTGGCTAACAGCGTTTTAACGTTATCAATATTGGCAGCGGCCGGCTGCGGTAAAGAATTAACCGAACAACAGTCTACTCAAGTGGCTGCCAAGGTTAATGATTCCGAAATAACCATACACCAAGTCAATAAAGTGATGAAGGCTTCAGGCCTCAGCGATTCGGCAGACGGCGCATCGCGTAAGGCACTGGACATCTTGATCGATCAGGAGTTGTTGGTTCAAAAAGCCCTTTCAAACCAGCTGGATCGGGATCCGGAGACGATGATGGCGTTAGATAATGCCCAACGGGAAATACTCTCGCAATCTTATGTACAGCGCCACGTGCTGAATCCTGCCCCGATTAGCGCTCAAGCCAAGCAGGAGTATTACCAACAACATCCCGAGCTTTTTGCAAAACGACGCATTTATCAATTCCAACTTTTTGATCTGGAAACGGCAAAACTTGATCCCGCTCTTAATGCGTCATTAGGCCAGGCCTCAACCCCAGAACAAGTCAGAGACTTGCTTAAACAATATAAAGTCAAATTTCTGGAAGAAACAGTGACCAAGCCTGCTGAACAGTTGCCTTTGGAAATGTTAAACGCTTTTTCCAATGCTAAAGTTGGCGATATCCTCTTCGTTCCTCAAGCTCAGTCAAAACAATTGCTGATGCAGGTGATCAATTTCGCTGAGCATCCGGTTAGCCTGGAGCAGGCGCAAGTTGAGATTGAAAAGTTTCTTGTCAATACCCGTAACAAACAAATACTGGACGAGCATCTTAAACAGCTACATGCGGCGGCAACCATTGTCTATCCGGGAGATCTTGTAAAACAGGATAAAACTATTGCGACCGCACAAGCAGAACAGCAAACTGCGCCAGCTTCCGACACCAAACCAGAACCCGATAAACAAAAAATTCTGGAACATGGTTTGTCTAAAATTAAATAAGAGTCCTTCAGCATGATGAATATGAGATGTTTGCTTACAGTAATCATATTGTTTTGGTTTAGCGTGTTAGAAATCGCTTGGTCGGCTGAAATTAATAAAGATTACCGCTTGGGTTCCGGGGATGTTATTAAAATTAGTGTTTATGAGTACCCCGATTTAACGACGGAGATACGCGTCAGCGAGACCGGCAATGTGAGTTTTCCGATGCTCGGTGAAGTCAGTCTCGGTGGAAAAACAGTTGCCGAAGCGGAACGATTGATTACTCAGCGACTGAACGATGGTGATTATATTAAAGGACCGCAAGTCACCCTCGTGGTCACACAGTTTGTAAGCCAGAAAGTCAATGTACTGGGCTTGGTTAACAAACCCGGTATCTATTCGCTTGAAGTATCCAGTCATGTCATCGATTTGCTGGCTCTGGCGGGTGGTGTTATGGAAGTGCCTCCAGCCGCTGATTTCGCTACGTTATTGCATAGTAATGGAACCAAGGTAACTATAGATTTGAACGCGTTACTGGCAGGAGATCGAACACAGAATCATGCCGTCACCAATGGCGATGTCATTGTTGTGCCGCGTGCGCCTATGTTTTATATCTACGGCGAAGTACAACGGCCCGGTTCTTATAAATTGGAAAAAAATATGTCCATTGCCCAGGCAATTTCGGCAGGAGGCGGCTTAACAGCTAAAGGATCGGAAACCTGGCCGGCGCCTATTGTTAAACGCCGCGATGCAGAAGGTAAGGAACGGGAGATAGATGTGGAAGGCGTTAGCTTATTACAGGCGGATGATGTGTTGTACGTAAAAGAAAGTTGGTTGTAAGTCATGAGATTTAACCAATTACTATTGATTCTTAGAGCGCACAAAAATATTTTATTGTTGACTGTGGCGATAACCTTTTTGATTGCGTTGACGGTCAGCCTGCTTTTACCAAAACACTATATTGCAACGGTGTCTGTGGTTACCGATAGTAAAAATTCCGATCCACTAACCGGCATTACACTATCGTCACAAGTAATATCGCAATTAATACCCGGTTATATGGCGACACAGGTTGATATTATTTCCAGTCATGCTGTCGCCTTGCGAGTGGTTGATCAGTTACATCTGACCGATATTGCCCAGGTTAAGGAGCAATATATAGAAGCCACAAATGAGGAAGGTACCATTCGGGATTGGCTGGCCGATGCTTTACTAAAAGACCTGGATGTCAAACCTTCAAGAGAAAGCAGCATAATTCAGATAAATTACACGAGTGAGGATCCGCAATTTGCCGCTGCATTGGCTAATGCTTTTGGCGATGCTTACATTCAAACTGTGTTGGACCTTAAAGTTGAACCGGCAAAACGCCAGAATGAATGGTTTGAAGGGCAGACTCGGAACTTGAGAAAAGACGTCCAAGCGGCGCAGGAAAAACTATCCACAGCGCAACGCGAACACGGCATTGTTGCGGCTGACAGTCAAAGGCTCGATTTGGAGAGCACCCGGCTGGCGGAGATTTCCAGTCAACTGGTTGTTGTTCAGGCGCAAGCTTACGATAGTCAAACCCGCTTAAGACAAATGACTCAGGCGACCGCAAAAAAGCATTTGCAGGCGTTGCCTGATCTTTTAGGCAACACCTTGCTGCAAAGCATGAAGGCGGATATTGCAAAAGCGGAGGCTAAATTGGCCGAACTTGGCGAACGCTATGGGAAAAATCATCCGCAATATCAAAGTGCTGCCGCGGAATTGTCTTCATTGCGCACAAAAATGGAAACAGAGATCAATAATGCGATGGGATCGGTAAGGCAAGTGGCTGAAATTGATCAACTCAGAGAAAAAGAATTGCAAAAAGCAATGGAAAATCAGAAGCAAAGGATTTTTGATTTAAAACAACAAAGAGACGTACTGGATGTGCTTACCAAAGAAGTCGAGAACGCACAACTTGCTTATGATGCTGCTTCGCAACGTGCAGGCCAGGTACATTTAGAAAGTCAGATCGATCAAAGTAATATCGCAGTCCTTAATCCGGCAGTTCCTCCGTTAAAACCAGCCAGCCCAAAGATTCGGCTAAATTTGGTGTTGTCACTCTTTTTAGGCACTTTCTTGGGCACTGGTTTTGCGCTGCTCGCTGAACTGTTTGATCGGCGTTTGCGTACAACTGAAGATATTTCAGAGGGACTAGGCTTAGCTGTATTGGGAGAAATACCCGTCATGAATACCCCTTAAACACGACTAGCTTAAAAGCCAGATGAGCTTTGGAAAATTTAATATGAATAGCGTAGTTGAAAATATCCTGGACAGACCATTGATATCGCCGGTTGATACCAAAATCGGCAAATTATTGATTGCGTCAGGTAAGCTGACTGAACAAAGTATTGAACAAATTTCGCAAGTGCAGCGCGAATATCATTTGCGTTTCGGCGAAGCGGCTCTTCGCCTTGGTTTGCTTAAAGAAGATGATATTTTAAATGCGCTTGCCCGTCAGTTCGATTACTCTTGCTTGCCGCTTGACAGCGAGAGCAGTATCAGTTCGGAGCTGTTTGCCGCTTATCAGCCAAATAGCAGTCAGTGCGAAGCTTTGCGCGTCCTGCGTAGCCAACTTATGCTGCGCTGGTTTGGTGGACACAGAAAAACACTGGCTTTAATAAGCGCCCAGCATGAAGATGGAAGCAGCCAGCTGGCTGCCAATCTGGCCATCGAAGTTTCACAGTTGGGCGAGCGAACCTTGCTAATAGATGCCAACTTACGTAGCCCTAATCAACACCAGTTATTCGGATTGGACAATCAACTGGGATTATCCAGCGTATTGGCAGGACGCATTCATTATTCCGATGCAATCACACCGATTAAATCCTTCGCCAATCTCTCAGTTCTCTGTGCCGGGGCTGAACCGCCTAATCCCCAAGAACTTCTCAGTCGCACAAGTTTTAGCCAGATGCTGGAAGCCGTTGGGCAAAAATACGACATCATTATTTGTGATACTCCGCCCGCATTGGACAATGCCGATGCACAAATTGTCGCTGCACGGGCCGGCTGTTGCGTTCTGGTTGTTCGCCGCAACCAAACTCGGATGGCGCATGCATTACGTATTAAAAATCAGCTTTCCACTACCGGCGCAGAGCTGCTCGGCGTGGTAATGAACTAAACGGAAAGTTTCGGTGATGACCTCTGTATCGGAATGGTGTCGAGATTACGGCATTAAAAAGGGTTGGCCGGTTCTATTAGGGCTGGCGATTCTATATGTGCCGACTTTTTACGACTTGTCCCACGGACTCTGGAACAACAAAGAGCAGGGGCATGGGCCTTTTATACTGGCGGTAACGGTTTATTTATTTTGGCAAAAGCGCCATCTATTCATAGCAACAACCGGCACCAGTCATTTATGGGCGGGCAGTCTGGTATTGCTATCAGGACTGTTGTTTTACGCAGTGGGTCGTTCCCAGGACATTTTAATATTTGAAATCGGTTCTATCATGCTGGTGTTGGGCGGAAGCCTGCTTATTACCGTGGGGATTGATGCGGTTAAGCAAACACTATTTCCACTGTTATTTATCGTATTCATGATTCCAATGCCTGGCTTTCTGGTTGATGAAATTACCGGACCATTAAAGCAGCTAATATCCTCGATAGCGGAACAGATCCTTTATTGGGCCGGGTATCCCATTGCCCGGCTCGGCGTCTCTCTGCTGATCGGCAAGTATCAGCTTTTGGTTGTCGATGCCTGCTCAGGATTGCACTCGCTATTTTCATTATTAGCCGTCGGCTTGCTCTATCAGCACCTGAGAGCCTATAAAAACTGGAAACACCGCCTGTTTTTGCTTTTGAGCATTATCCCTGTGGCCTTCTTTGCCAACGTGGTGCGGGTTATTTTATTAGTTTTGATAACCTACCATTTGGGTGATAAAGCCGGGCAGGGGATTTTGCATAATGCGGCTGGAATTATTATGTTTACAGCGGCAATGCTAGTATTTTTTACGCTGGATAGCTTGCTGAGAAAAGTATTTCCAGAGCCGGTTTTTGTGCCGTCAAACCTGACAGCTAATATTTAAGCCTACTGCAAAGATCACCATGAAAAGCAGATACTCTCGGTTGCCGGTCACGAACGCTCGATCATTCCAGCTTAGAGCTTTAACTATTTTTATGTTGATGTTGTTGACGGCGGGGGTTGCCATGCTCTTAAAGCCGGCGCAAAAGACAGCGGAACAACAAACACAAATTAACCTGGAAACTATGATTCCCAAGCAAATTGACCATTGGCGAGAGGATGACAGCTTGGTGTACCTGTTGGTCAGTTCCCAAGCGCAGTCCTTGATAAATATACTTTATAGTCAAACCCTGTCACGCGCTTATATCAACGATGAAGGTCAGCGGATTATGCTATCTATTGCTTATGGCAGTGATCAAAGCGACATGATGCAGGTCCACAAGCCCGAAGTATGTTACAGCGCTCAGGGGTTTCAGATACTAAAGAGTGCGGCCGGTATTTTCAATACGGGTTTTGGAACAGTTCCGGTCAAACGGTTATTGGCAGTGCAAGGTACTCGAGTCGAGTCAGTTATCTATTGGATAACAATAGGGGACACAATGACTATCAACAGGCGTCAATGGAAATTGGCACAATTGAAATATGGTCTGACCGGGAAAGTCCCCGATGGCATGGTTTTCCGGGTTTCCAGTCTGGGCGATGAGGCTGTCGCTTACCCTGCGCAGGAAGATTTCATTAAGGCTCTTTTGAAGACGTTATCCGCTGAAAATCGGAAGCGCCTGATTGGCAGTGCTTTTTTATAAGACCAATGAAGCCTATGAATGAAATGATAATACCGATGCAACATAACCTTCCTCTCGTATCTTGGAGCATTGGCTGTCGGTCAGTTAATGCTCAGAGAAATGTTGGCGGTTTTTAGTTTTGAAAAAGCGTGTTGCAATTTCAATTTTGGATCAAGGCTTGGTTTCAGCATTCAACTTTGCGTTGAACTTAATGCTGATCAAGGCATGGAGTCCACAGGAATACGGCAAGTTCGGGATCATCTTGTCGGTGGGATTTTTACTTGTCGGTATTCAGAATGCGATGGTGAATACGCCCGCCTCTGTAATGCTGCCTACCGTAACATCCGGAGTAAGAAAAAAGCAGCTTCGTACATTATTTTCAGTCGTCAATATTTTGATTTGTATTGTCGCTTTTTTGAGCAGCTTTTTGTTCGCCATATTCCCAGCGTTAAACTGGGGTATGCCGACAATTACAGCAATTGGATTTTATTTGGCGACCAGTTTATTTCGGGAATATCTTCGAAATCGGGCCATAGTGGTGGGCAGGCTCAAAGCGGTATTAATTGATGATGGTTTTTTTGTGATCCTGGCTGCGGCCGAACTTGCTTATGCGTATTTGTATCTTGAACCCAATGTGTTGTCGCTTTCATTTTGTTTGAATGCTTTGGCCTTAGCAAACCTGATGATTATGATCCCTTCTTTTATAAGCGAAATACGCAGCATCCTGCAAAGTCCGTGGCAAACGTGTAAGGAACTGTATCCGGGAGTATGGAAAGAAGCCTCCTGGAGCTTGATAGGCGTTGCAACAACGGAGGCTCAGAATCGAGGCTATGTTTTTGTGATTGGAGCGGTCTTTGGGACCGCAGCAGTGGGGAGCATCCAGGCGGGGCGAGTTTTTTTCGGTCCGCTTAATCTGGTTGCTTCCGCATGGAGCCGTGTGGCCAGACCGCATCTTTCCGTATTGGTAGAAGAGCGTAATTCTGGTAAGTTTTTCCGTTTGCTAGGCGTATCTGTACTTAGTTTCATCGTATTGAATATTGCATTCTCGTCCGCGCTATGGTTCGCATGGCCTTTCCTGAATCAGCACTTTTTTGGCGATAAATATTCCGGTGTTATCTTGACGGTAATGCTGTGGGCGCTTGCTACCCTGCTTTTCCAAATACGCTCCGTCTGCGGGGTAGGGGTACAGGCATGTCGAAAGTTCAGGCAGCTTGCGTTGACGACAGTTATAGGCGCTGTCGCTTCAATGGGGGTGCTCTTCGGCGTTTGTATGGCCGGCGTGTCGGAGTGGGCCGTTACATCAGTCATTGCCGGTGAAGTCGTTGCGGCGGCCGGTATATTTTATATCTTGGCACGAACCCGATTAACGAACGTAAGTAAGGATTCTCGTGACAAATAAGCTGAGCAACGGCAATCTCCTGAAAGACACCCTAAATAATACCCAGAGTGCGATTGTGTCATGGATCGCTCCGCTGGCGTTTGCCTATGCGCTGATTATCGCGCCGTTGCTGATGTTCTCCGCGACAGCGGAGTCTGAGTTTGGCTCGGGCATTAACCAGACTGTATCGGAGGGAACCGCGAGCAATAAGATCGTGTGGCTTGTGCTGACAGGAATGGTTGGCTACTTTTGGGCGAATACGGGCAACAAGGAGCTGAAAAGAGCCCGCTTGCACATCTTCTTGCTGTTTTCGTATCTGTTGCTGGAGATAGTCAGTGCTGTTTGGAGCGATGTGCCTGCAATCAGTCTGCGACGTTCAATGCAACAGGCATTATTGTTATCTTGTGTGGTTGCTCCCTTTGTGATGGTTGTTGATCGGCAAGAGATAGTCGACAAAGTATGCTGGATTTTTGCCGCCGTCATCATAATCAACGTGATGACGCTGCCGTTATTGGGAATTCCGGACTTCGGCTATCGGGGTATCTATTCCCAAAAGAATAGTTTGGGCCAGATTGTCACAACGGGTTTCTTTTTTTTCGCGTATGCATCTGCCCGGCGTCAAGGGTGTTTGCGCTGGCTATTTGCGGCTCTGGCGCTACTGGCAATTGGTTTGTGCATTGTAAGTCATTCTAAAACCTCTATCGGTTTGTTGTTTGTCACCCCAGTTCTTGCGGGATTGATCATTAGCCTGTCCAGGATAAAAGACGCGCTTGCGCGCACTATTGCCGTCGTCATGTGTTTAAACCTTGCCGTAGCGGTTATAGCGGCCTCAATGATCATTCCATTTGGAATCAGTGATATATCGGAATTTATATTTCACGATACGACATTTACCGGGCGCACCAAGATTTGGGAATTTGCCGGCCATTATATTGATCAGGCTCCATTTGTTGGCTACGGTTTCGGCTCTTTTTGGGGAGTCGGAGACGCAGCCCGAGCATTAGGCGAAGGATTTATTGCCGGTCTGTTACAAGCCCATAACGGCTACGTTGACGTTGTATTGGAGATGGGCTATGTCGGACTTTTATTGGTTGCTGTGCTGACTATCGGTTTGTTTTTAAGCATCCTACGTTTGGCGCAGTATGACGCTCTGACCAGTCTGCTGCTATTGACTTGTCTATTGTTTGTATTGCTGAACAACACAATGGAATCGAGTCTATTCCGCAGCTACGTCCCGCTTTGGATGGTGTTTTTGTTATGTTGCGGCGTAACTTGGCGGGAACCTGCCGTCGGGCGGACAGCACCTTAATCCAGATTACTACTTGATATTAATAATTAAAATTAGGAGAGAAAGTTGAAAAAAATAGTACTTGCAGCGTTAATCTCTGCCATGCCGTTAGCGGGTTTACGACGGTGGTTTTATCGTGTTCTGATGGGATACGAAATTCCGGCTTCATCCAAAACAGGTTTCCTTACTGTCATAGCAGTATCGGGTTTCCAATTGGGGGAACAGGTCAATATCGGAATGCTTAATTTGTTCAAAGGGCCGATTGAGGTGCGAATTGGCGATAGCGCCAGAATTGGGAAATGCAACCGCTTTACCTGTTCTTGGCATATTACCCATGATCGCTTTAAGGACCGTCATTACACGCCCCGTCTCATGCTGGGCGCTCGTTCCTTGGTGCTGGACGAGCATTTCTTCGACGTTTACGGCGAGATTTCTATCGGTGAAGGCAGCTGGATTGCCGGTCATGGCAGTCAGTTTTGGACCCATGGCTTGAGCGTTGAAGATAGGGACATCCAGATTGGCGATAATAACTACATCGGTTCCGCGGTGCGTTTTTCTCCGGGTACATCCATAGGAAACAATAATATTGTTGCGCTCGGATCGGTCGTCCTTTCTAAACTCGTGTGCGATAGCAGTCTCGTTTCCGGATTTCCCGCGAAACCTTTTCGTTCGATTGAGGAAGATTTGAAAAAGGGCAAGTATCGGTTCAGCTTTGAAGATTGGAAAGATTGATTTATGGCTGATGACTTGAGTGTTGGAAAACCACGCATGTTGACTGTTACGGTCTGCATCGCCAGCATAGGACGGCCGTCGCTATTGATTGCGCTGCGTTCCATTGCCGCTTGCCGTGTACCGGCGGATACGACAATCGATGTGGTCATTGCCGATGACAGCGCAAACGGCGCTGTCGGCCTGATTCTGGCAGGGGAAACCGGTTGGCCGTTTGCTATTCGGGTTGTTACGTCCGCGGCCGGCAATATCTCTGTTGCACGTAATGCCTGTCTTAATGCCGCAAATGGCGATTATCTGGCTTTCATTGATGATGACGAGTGGGCCGATGCCGATTGGCTGGTCAACTTCATTAATCAGGCCGAAGATTCTGGGGCCGATGCTATTTTTGGGCCCATTGATGCCGTGTTTCCCGAGACCGCCCCCGGCTGGATCTGTAAAGCAGGGCCCTTTGTAAAGAGAGTCGGCTTGCACGGTAGTCAAGTTAATACAGGTTCAACATGCAATGCGATAGTCCGTCGGGAAAGTATTGAACGGCTTGGTTTAAGGTTTCGGGAAGAGTTCGGCCGGTCGGGTGGAGAGGACACGGATTTTTTCGTAAGGCTTCATGCTTCCGGTGCGGTATTGCTGGCATCTGAAAACGCCAAACTGTATGAAGCCGTTCCGCCGGAACGCTTGCGCATTGGCCATTTATATAGGCGTTATATGCGAGGCGGCCAGACATACGCCAGCATTATCATTGCGCGTACCTCTTTCGCATCGCGCATTCAAACTTACCTGATGGCCTTAATCAAGATACCGGTTTTTCTGGTGTTTACGGCGGCTTGTTTTCCTTTTCGTAAAGATCTGGCGCTTAAATGTGCATTCAAGTTTTGGCTGAATACCGGAAAGTTTCGTCATGCCCTTGGATTGCAAATGTTCAGGCTGTATTAGTTTTTTACGCCAAGTCACAGAATTTTGACTTGCGCATATTTAAACAGAAGTGCAATCGCAATATTAAAGAGATGCTATGAATAAAAATACCCTTCCAGTGATTGAGGAACAAGCCAGGCCTGATTCGCTTTCGATTAAAAGCCGCGGAGTCTTGGATTTAGATGTTGCGCTGATGATACGTGAGGAAGTTCTGGCCCGGCTTGAGTCCAGGCTCAAACAGAGGCTTCCGGTGACTCAGGAACCAACCAGGTACGATCCGCTTTCGATTGCAAGCCGTGGCGTCTTGGATTTAGATGCGGCGGTAATCACATGCGAGGAAGTCTTAGCCCAGCTTGAATCAATACTCAAGCAGAGGATTCCGGTGATTGAGGAACAAACCGGCTCTGATTCGTTTTCGATTGAAAGCCGTGGCATCTTGGATTTAGATGCTGCCGTGAGCACATGTGGGGAAGTCTTGGCTCAGCTTGAGTCCAGGTTCAAGCAGGTAACTCCGGTGAGTGAGGGACAAACCAGCCCCGATTCACTGTCGATTGCCATGGACTTAGATGCTGCCGTGATCACGTGTGGGGAAGTTTTAGCCCAGCTTGAGTCAACACTCAAGCTGAGGATTCCTGCGATTGAAGAACAAACCAGCCCTGATTCGCTTGCGATTGAAAGCCGTGGCGTCTTTGGTTTGGAGGTTGCCGTGATGACGCGAGAGGAAGCTTTAGTCCTGCTTGAGGCCAGACTCAAGCAGAAAATTCCGGTGCGATTGGCGTTTTTGAATGCCAATCTTGCAAATGTTGCCTATGAAGATACCCGGCTTCGAAACATGCTCAACCGGTTTTTACTGCTTAACGATGGATCGGGCATCAACTTGGCCAGCAAACTGCTTTATCGGCAAGCGTTTCCAGACAACCTTAACGGTACGGATTTCACGCCCTATTTTCTCGACCATTGCGCTACGCCTTTACGTATTTTTCTATTGGGCGCTAGTGCAGATGTGATTACCCGTTGCGCGGATGTTTTCGCTAAGCGTTGGCTTCATCACACTATCGTCGGCTATCAGCACGGATTTTTTTCCAAAGCGGAAGAAAAGTACGTGATAGACAGGATAAGGGCCGCTAGCCCTACTCTTGTTCTTGTCGCAATGGGCAATGGCTTGCAAGAACGCTGGATCGAACGATTAGTGCCGGACGTTACCGTGTCTGCATGGGGAGTTGGGGCGCTTTTTGATTTCCTTTGTAATGAAGTTCAGCGGGCGCCGGCTTGGATGCGCCGGCTGGGGATTGAGTGGGTATACCGGTTGTTGCAGGAGCCCGGAAGAATGTGGCGGAGATATGTGTTGGGTAATCCAAAATTTATTGTGCGTGTGTTGAGAGAATTTGGATTAAAAGTTTTCGGATGATGGTCATAAAAAATGACGTCAAATCGTATTGAATAAATAGTGAAAATGAGGATTTATGATTAATGTTGCTGTAATTATCATCACCTATCGTCGCCCGCAGGGCTTGATTCGGGTTCTGGAAGGATTGGATCGACAACAATGCCATGATCAATCACGCGGTTTCCGCGTGACGGCCATCGTTGTCGATAATGACAAGGAAGGTTCGGCTAAAGCCAGTATAGAACTGTTCCAATTAGGCAGTACGTTGGACGTTCACTATATCTCCGAGCCCGCGCAAGGCATTCCCATCGCACGCAATACGGGCATGGCTGTGGTGCAGGATGATGCCGAGTTCTTTTGTTTCATCGATGATGATGAGTGGCCGGGCGATACCTGGATTGACGAATTGCTGAAAACGCAACGCGCGACTGGTGCGGATTGTGTGCTTGGCGCGGTCATTCCTGTCTACCCCGAATCCGCGCCGCAGTGGTTAGTTAAAAGCCGGGTCTTTGATAGTTGGCAATTTGCCGATCAAGCGCAGCTGAGGGAAGCGGCTACTAATAACGTATTGATCTCGCGTGCATTCATCCGTAAAACCCGGCATCGTTTTGACGAGCGTATGCGAATGACGGGAGGTTCCGACTTTATGTTTTTCCGTAAGGCCGTTGCTTTGGGCATGCGTATCGTATGGTCGGCCGGTGCCCCTGTGTACGAAGAAGTTCCTATGAGCCGTTTGAAGATGAGGTGGATTGTTCAGCGACAGTATCGCTTAGGAAATACTTTTTCAGTGACTGAGCGACTCGACGGAACACCGGTGAGCTTGGTTAAACTGGTAGCGTTTAAAGGCTTCATGCGAATGGGCTTTGGGGTTGCTATGTTGCCGGGGTTACTTTTTTCATCCTATTATGGGATGCGCGCGATCACTCATATCCTTCGGGGCGCCGGTACTGTTGCCGGTGCCTTTGGTCATGCACATCAGGAATATTCACCGGTCAATGTAGCGCTGGATCGCTCGGAACAGCCCTCGAAATAATAGGCACGGGGTGATAAGCGATCTTATTCATGAAAGCGAATGCCTTGTCAGTCACTGCTGGATGAGTTGCTAAATCAGGCCTGGGAATTGCCGGGTCTAGCCCAAGTATAGCGCTAGACTTGGTGAATAGATGAAGTCTAAAAAAGTGTGCCTTACCTTAATCAAATACAACAAATTATTCGGGAGTTGCTGACATGTTCAAATTAATCGTATTTATTATAATCCAAGCCTATTGGCTTTATTCCCCAGTTGCCATGGCTGCGGGGTGCGTATCACCGGAACGTGGTATCAATTTGGCAGGCGCCGAATTCGGCCCCAACCGGATTCCCGGCGTTGTAAATTACGATTACAGATTTCCCACGCCGGCCAAGATTCAGTATTACGACGAAGCCGGGTTCAATGCGATTCGTTTTCCTTTCATTTGGGAGCGGCTCCAGCCCGTGCTGTACAGACCACTGGATCCCGCCTATCTGGCCGGGATCGTCAAGGTTCTGGACGATGCCTCCTTGCGGAATCAGCATGTCGTGCTGGATTTGCATAACTATGGTCGCTACCGTGGAAATATTGTCGGTACAGCGGCCGTTCCTGCGAAGGCATTTAACGACCTATGGAAACGGCTTGCCGGAGCCATAGGCAATCACCGTGCCTTACTTGCCTATGGGCTGATGAATGAGCCTCACGATACCGGGGGGCGTTGGCCTCAGGTGGCCCAGGCGGGTGTCGATGGCGTCAGGATGGTTGACTCCTCCCATTATATTTATGTGGCAGGCGAGGGCTGGAGTAATGCTCACCGCTGGCCTAGCGTTAACCCTCAACCTTTTGTTACCGATCCCAGCGGGCTGGTGGTGTACGAAGCCCATGCCTATTTTGATGCTGATTACACCGGCCATTATTTGGCCCCTCTTGATGGTAGCGTCAATTTGCCGCTGCTGGTAGAAAAGCGCTTGCAGCCTTTTATCGATTGGCTCAAAAAATATGGGCAGCGTGGTGTGATCGGCGAGTGGGGGGTACCTGGGAATGATCCAAGGTGGTTGCTTGCGCTGGATAAATTTTTGGATATGACTGATCAGAATTGTTTGGGTTGGTTTTATTGGGCCGGTGGCATGTGGTGGTCAGATGCCTATCCGCTGTCCTTAGAGCCGATTGGTGGCGTTGATCGTCCCCAAATGCAACGAATTCGCCCAAGATTGCAGTGAAAAATTGAACGATGCAAGCTGCTTTTTCATTAAATATTTTTAGGAATGTTGTGAACACTATTTTAATTCAATGCGAAGCGAACAAATCGCAGGGTGGAGTCAATAAAACAGCTCCACATTATGCGTCGCTGGATCTTTTAAGGGGCGTTGCTGCACTTTGCGTCCTGCTGTATCACACGGACTTTCTTTTTGATGCCAGAGGAATAATCCTACCCAAAGCTTATTTATGCGTGGATTTTTTCTTTGCTCTTAGCGGTTTTGTGATCGCAGCTAATTATTCAGTAGAAGCTAGGCCTAAAATATTCTTCAGGCAGTTTTTAATAGCTCGAGTAGCGCGCTTATGGCCTTTATTAGCAGCTTCAGTATCCATTGGGTTTCTTGTGATGGGGGCAAAACTTTATCAAGACTTTCACTATTTTGATACGCTTCCTGTCATTGGAACGGTGGTTTTTAACGGTTTAATGCTACCCAGTTTTTTTCAACCGTATTCAATTGACAGGCTCTATATTTTTAATGGTGCGGCTTGGTCAATATTTTTTGAGTTGATGATTAATATTGTTTATTTTATTTTTTTTCGGAAATTGCTAAATAAATATTTGCTGATTGTACTTTTAGTCTCGTGGTGCGCTTTGTTTTGGAGTGCATTTTCAAACCAAGGTTTGGATGTTGGCTGGTCGAGCCAAAATTTTATTTATGGTTTTGCTCGAGTGTTTTACTCCTTTATTCTCGGATTAGTGATTTTCAGCGGCGGAGTATTTGAGCGATTTAGGGGGTCGGCCTTCTGGCTTGTTTTGATGGCGATTTTGTTTGTTTCTACGCTGCAATTCGACTTGGGATGGATTTACGACCTCATCATTATAACGCTTGTTTTTCCAGTGATCCTTATCGTTAGCGTTAACGCCAACGTTGTCGGTAATACTAAAGCAATCGCTCAATTTATCGGAGATATATCGTACTCTGTCTATCTCTTGCAAACGCCGTTTATTGTTTTATTTTCCGGTTTGTCTGTGGTTTTTTGGGGAGCAAAGATTGGCGTATTTACTCCGACTGCGGGCTATGTTTTTTTGATGCTGTTTATTCCGTGTTGTTATTTTTGCTGGCGATATTTTGAAATACCGTCCCAGGGAGCTATCAAGGCGGTTTTTATAAAATCAAGGAAATAATATATGTGTTGTTTCGATGAAGAGAATAATCGGACGTGTACTCTTCACGCTCCAGAAAATCTAGCGCTTAAGCTTAGAAGTCTATTGAATCTAATCCGCCGCAGGAACGGGCAATTGAGGTATTAGTCGGTATCGAAACAAAATAATGGCTCATAATCCATGTCATCAGTAATTACTGACTTGGATAATAGAGTGGGGTTGCCCTGAGTTTCGGAATATCCAAAAATTAGAGTCAATCAAAAATGTTTTCTCAATCAATTAAAATTTAGGACGTAGTAATGAAAGTAACGGTATTTGGTTCTGGCTATGTAGGCTTAGTAACAGGCGTTTGTTTAGCCGAGGTTGGGAATGATGTGGTTTGTATCGATGTCGATCAAGAAAAAATCGACAACTTAAAAAAAGGTATTATCCCAATTTATGAGCCGGGTTTAGAAGCGTTGGTCATAGAAAATCAGCAAGCCGGCCGGATAAGGTTCACCACTGATATACAAGAAGCAGTTAGTCATGGTGTGTTCCAATTCATTGCGGTGGGGACTCCTCCTGATGAAGATGGTGCGGCGGATTTACAATATGTTTTAGCTGTCGCTAAATCGATTGCTGAAAATATGACCGAATATCGTATTGTCGTTGATAAATCGACGGTACCTGTCGGCACCGCCGATAGAGTGAAAGAAGTCATGCTTCAAGTTCAGAACGAACGTGGCGCTAATGTTGATTTTGATGTGGTGTCAAATCCTGAGTTTCTAAAAGAAGGCGCTGCGATTACTGACTTTATGAAGCCTGACAGAATTGTTGTGGGAACGGATAATCCAAGAACGGCGGAATTATTAAAAGCGCTTTATGCGCCATTTAATCGTAATCACGACAGAGTCATCGTCATGGATATTCGTTCAGCCGAACTCACTAAGTATGCGGCTAATGCAATGCTGGCAACCAAAATTAGCTTTATGAATGAACTGGCCAATCTAGCCGAATTGTTAGGCGCAGATATCGAACATGTCAGAACCGGCATAGGCTCCGATTCACGCATAGGTTATTCTTTTATCTATCCCGGCTGTGGTTACGGTGGTTCTTGTTTTCCTAAAGATGTCAAAGCCCTGGAGCGTACTGCAAAACAGGTTGGATATAATGCGGAATTACTCAATGCCGTCGAAAATGTTAACGATCGTCAAAAACGAGTCATTATTACTAAAGTGCTGCAACATTATAACGGCGATGTTAAAGGAAAAGTTTTTGCACTTTGGGGGCTGGCATTTAAGCCTAAAACAGATGATATGAGGGAAGCGCCGAGTCGCGTCATATTGGAAGCATTAATTAATGCAGGTGCGAGCATTCAAGCTTTCGATCCGGAAGCGATGGAAGAAGCAAAACGAATTTATGGCGATAAGCCTGGTCTGAGCTTGGCTAAAACAGCCGATGAAGCATTACAGGGCGCAAATGCATTAATCATTGTGACAGAATGGAAAAACTTTTGGAGCCCTGATTTTGACCATATAAAAAACACCTTGAAAGATAGTGTGATCTTTGACGGAAGAAACCTATATCAGCCTGAATTACTTAAAAAACAAGGTATTGCTTATTATGGAATTGGCCGGGCGAATAATTGATTTGGTTAGACACGTTTGGAAATGAGGAATAAATGACGGTGGCGGCGTGTGGAGCAGTCTGTGTCGGTTCGCACATGATGAAAAATGCGCCTCGCCGAAGGGCATAGCAGGCTAAGGCCGTTAGCGCCGGTCGGAAAGCGGCCATTAGTGACATTGGAAGTAACCCGCCGCCGGGGCCACAGGCCGAAGTGCTTAATCAGATCGTTCCCGGATTTTACATGCGGCATCAACCAGCAGCACCCGGTTTAGCGCCTAATGCTTTGGCGGGGGCATAGCGCCGCCAAAATGCCTTGATTACATTATTGAAATCATCCAAATAGGTATACGCCACCGGGATCACCAACAGGCAGAGCAAGGTGGAAGTCACCAAGCCGCCGATCACGGCGACCGCCATCGGACTGCGAAAGGATGAATCCACGCCTCCCATGCCAAGCGCAATCGGCAACATACCGGCACCCATCGCGATGGTGGTCATAACGATAGGGCGGGCGCGTTTCCGGCAGGCATCCAGCAGCGCATCCATTCGAGACATGCCATGATCCCGCCGGGCAACAATCGCATACTCGACCAGCAATATGGAATTCTTGGTGGCAATACCCATTAGCATAATCAGTCCGATCAGCGACGGCATCGAAAACGCTTTGCCGGTTAACAGCAGCGCGACAAAACCGCCGCCGAAAGAAAGCGGCAACGCAGCCAAAATGGTGATCGGTTGTAATAACTCTTTGAACAACAGCACCAGTACGATGAATATGCACAACACACCGGTCAGCATGGCGAGGCCGAAACTGGCGAAAAGCTCGGCCATCATTTCGGCATCACCAATATTGATCTGCTTTACCCCGGCGGGCAGGTTGCGAATGCTCGGCAAATTTTGCACCGCTGAAGTCACATCCCCTAACGGTAGACCGGAAAGCTCAACTTCAAAATTGATATTGCGTGAGCGATCATAACGATCAATGACCGCAGGCCCGCTGGAAAGCTCCAGATCGGCCACCTGACTCACCATCACCGAACCCGAACCTGCTTTGCCTGACGGCACGGCGAGCCGTTCCAGCACCGAAAGATCGCTGCGTCCATCTGCGGCCAGTTTCACCACCACCGGTACCTGACGCTGGGCAAGATTGAGCTTGGGCAAAGACCAATCGTAATCCCCTAACGTGGCAATGCGCAGCGTCTCTGCGATAGCCGCGGTGGTGACGCCCAGGTCGGCGGCACGGGCAAAATCCGTTCGTACCGCAATTTCAGGCCTTACCAGCGCAGCGCTGGAGGCGATGCTGCCTAGGCCGGGAATAGTCCTAAGATCGCGCTCAACGTTACGGGCGGCGGTGCTTAAGGCCTGAGGATCGTCGCCGCTCAGCACCAGCACGTATTTCTCGCCCGATCCGCCGAGGCCCACTTTGGTGCGCACGCCAGGCAGGTTTTGCAGCGCTTGCCGGATGTTTTGCTCGATGACTTGCTTACGCACAGGCCGATCTTGCCGATTAGCCAGCGTAATCGTCAGCGTGGCTTTACGCACTTCGCCGCCTTGAGAGCCGGCAAGAGGATCGCCGCCGGCTGAACCGCTGCCGATGGTGGTATAAACCGATTTCACATAAGGCACGCTCGCCACCAGTTGGCGGGCGGCTTCCGCCGAGGCACTGGTTTGAGCAAGGCTGGCGCCGGGCGATAATTCGACGAAAACCTGGGTCTGCGGATTATCGTCCGGCGGTATGAATCCCGTGGGCAGTAAAGGAATCAGCAACAAGGACGCGACGAAAAACGCCGCCGCAGCCGCTATCGTGGTCAGGCGATGCTGCAAGCACCAGGCCGCCAGTTTCATATAGTTTTTCATGATGCGCCCTTCCGGCGGCTCGAAGTGGCCGCTGTCTTTCAACAGATAAGCGGCCATCATCGGCGTCAACATCCGCGCCACGACCAGCGAGGCCAGTACTGCCAGCGCGGCTGTCCAGCCGAATTGCTTGAAGAAGCGCCCGGCAACCCCGCTCATGAACGCCGTCGGCAAAAATACCGCAACCAAGGCAAAGGTGGTGGCGACCACCGCCAAGCCGATTTCATCGGCCGCCTGCATCGCCGCTTGGTAGGGCGTTTTACCCATGCGCAAGTGGCGCACTATGTTTTCCACTTCGACAATCGCATCGTCTACCAAAATGCCGACCACCAAGGACAAGGCTAACAAGGTGATGCCATTCAGTGAAAAACCCAGATAGTCCATACCCAAAAAAGCCGGAATTATCGACAACGGCAAGGCTACGGCGGAAATGAAAGTCGCCCGCCAATCTTTTAAAAACAGCCATACGACCAATATCGCCAACAAGGCGCCTTCATAAAGCATGGTCATCGAACCCTGGAATTCTTCCTGGGCCGGGGTGACAAAATTGAACGCCTCGGTAAATTCTATATCCGGGTTGGCAAGGCGCAACTCCGCTAAGGCTTTTTGCACGCCCGCGCCCACTTCGACGTCGCTGGCACCGCGGCTGCGGGTGACTTCAAACGCTACCACCGGTTTGCCGTTAAGCAAAGCCAGGGCTCGAGGCTCCGCCACCGTGTCGTCTATCGTCGCGACCTGCTCGAGCCGGATACTGCGCCCGTCTGCCAATGACAGTTGCAGCGGCCGCATTTCTTCTACCGAAGCAACGTTAGCCAAAGTGCGCAACGGCTGCTCGCCGCTGCCCAAATTAGCCCGCCCGCCGGCGCTTTCTCTTTGTATCGCTCGTAACTGGCGGGAAATATCGGCCGCCGTAGCGCCCAGCGATTGTAATTTGACGGGGTCCAGGGCAATGGTCACTTCCCGGCTAACGCCGCCCACCCGGCTAACTTGGCCCACACCTCGGACACTGAGCAGTTTTTTGGCAATAGTATCTTCTACAAACCAGGACAGCGCTTCGTCATCGCGCTGGGCGGAGGCGGCAGTAAACGCCAGAATCGGGGATCCGGCCAAATCCAGCTTGGTAACGACCGGGTCTCGCAAATCGGCAGGCAGGTCGGAACGCACTTTGGACACGGCGGAGCGTATGTCGTCCAGCGCTTCCTGCACCGGTTTTTCCAGCCGGAACTCGGCAGTGATCGTGACGCTGCCATCCTGCACTTTAGTGGTGATATGCTTTAGACCTTGCAAGGTGGCGACAGCGTTTTCGATCTTACGCGCCACTTCGCTTTCCAGCTGGGACGGCGAGGCGCCGGGCAATGATGCGGTGACCGTCACAGTAGGCAAATCCAGATCCGGCATATTTTGAACTTTCATCGACTGAAAACTCAACATCCCTCCGAAACTCAACAGCACAAACAACATCAACGCCGGAATGGGGTTGCGGATACACCATGAGGAGACGTTCATGGCTGCACCACCTGCACAGTATCGCCATCGGCCAGGAACGAGGCGCCGCTGGCGACTATCTTATCCCCCGGCTTGAGCCCCGAAAGTATTTCCAGACTGTCACCGATTCTTCGGCCCAGTTGGCTTTTGATCTGGGAGACCTTGACAAGCGAGCCGTTCTGCTCGCCCAGCTTGAAGATATAACTAAAACCTTCCCGCAAAGAGAGCGCAGTCTGAGGAATAGTCAGGCCTGCGTTGACGCCGATCTGGAATTCTCCCTTGGCGAACATTCCTGAGCGCAAGCCGTGCTGGGCGGCTTCGGGTAAATCTACGTAGACCAAACCATTGCGGCTCTTTTCGTCCAACGTCGGCGCCAGTGCGCGAATCTTGCCCTTGATGCTGCCAACATTGGGCACATCGACGCTGACAGGGATGCCGAGTTTGAGCTGCGCCATTTCGGCCGCGGTGACTTCACCCCGCCATTCCAGCCGGTTTTGCCGGATCATCCGAAATAGCTCCTGGCCCTTTGCCGCGACAGCCCCCAATGTGGCGCTACGGGAAGAAATAACCCCGTCATCGCTGGCTAAAACCTTGGTATATTTCAGCCGCAACAATTGCGAATCCAACTGCGCTTTGGCTGATTGAACCTTGGCATTAGCCGTTTTTTCGCCGGTGAGATATTGATTCACTTGTTGGCTGCTCAGGGCTCCGGAAGCAGAGATCTGTTTAGCCCGCTCGGCGTTATCGCGTGCATCGGCCAAGTTAGCCTCGGCTTCGGCCAGCGCTGCCCGGCTTTGGGCGACATCGGCTAAAACGCTCTCGTCGGAAAAAACCGCCAGCACCTGGCCTTTCTTTACTGTTTGTCCCACCTGCACATTCACTTCGACCAAACGCAGGTCGCTTATTTCAGAGCCGATAATGGCCTCCTGCCATGCGGCTATCGAACCGTTGGCAGTCAGTGTCATAGGAATATCGATCATGACGGGCTGCACTACCGTAACGCTGAGCGCAGGCTTAGGCGCCAAAGCCGTATTGGCGGCAGGTTGGTTGCTACGTCCGGCGAAAATGCCTATGCCGACCAATACGATTATGGCTGTCAGGAGGGCAGCTATTTTTCCTTTTGTCATGATTTTCCTTCGTTGAAATCGATTTGATGATTTAACAATTGATTTGGTTTGTCGGGCTTGCTGTTGCCCGGAACAAAAGAGCTTGCAGCATCCACTTTCCGGGTATTTTCAGGTTCATCCCAACTTCCACCGGCTGCACGGTAGAGGGCAATCCAGGCGCTTACCTGTTCCTGCTCCAGTTCTTTAACGGCCATTTCAGCGGACAGAACGTTACGCCGGGCCGTTTCGACGTCGATCAAATTACCTAAGCCGACTTGGTAAAGTTGTTGGACAGCCAGAAAATTTGCCCGATAACCGGTGACAGCCTTGCGACCTTCGGGTAAGCGTTGGCTGGCGCTGTCTAAGCGCACCAAAGCGTCTTCCACTTCTTTGACCGCCGTGCGCACCTTGCTGCGAAACGTGCTTTCGGCGGCCTGATATTGGACTCGCGCCGCTTCCACATCCGCAGCCCGCTTACCGGCATCGAACAGCGGCAAGCTGAGCGTCGGACCGATCGCCCAGGTTTGCGCCAGCAAAAGCGCTGATCCGTTAATGTTTTGCAACGTGGGCGTGATGTTGCCGGACAGGCTTAGCTTCGGAAAGCGCTTGGCCTGCTCGACGCCGATTTTGGCGCTGGCCTCCGCAACATCGCGCTCTGCGGCGGCCACGTCGGGCCGTTGCAGCAACACACGGGCAGGCAGGGAATCGATCCGGAACGCCGACGGGCTGGGCAGCTTTGCCACCCGCTCCGGTGCCTCGGTTAACAATTTACGAACTTCTGTTTCCTGTATGCCGGTGAGTGCGACCAAGCCCTTTATCGAGCGTTCGCATTGCGTTTGTTGCTGTAATAAAGTCCTGTTGCCTTCGGCTGCACTGGCATCGGCGAGGGCGACATCCCCCGGCGCACGGAACCCGGCTTTACCTGCTATTTCCGCAAGCCGCGCCGATTCCCGGCGAGAATCGGTATCGGCCTGCACTATTTGCACTTGAGCCTCACAATAGCGATATGCCAAATAAGCATTGGCGACTTCCACCGCCACCGATACGCGGGCGTCGTGCCAGGATGCGTTTCTCGATTCCAGCTGACTGCGGGCCGCTTGCTCCTGCCGCGCCAAACCGCCGAACAGGTCGATTTCCCAACTCGATTGCAGCCCGGCCGGGAACTGGTTCCACAAGAACGGAGCGCCGCCAAAGGAAGAAGAGGAGCGTTTTGCGCCGATGCTGGAGTCTATAGTCGGCAATAAGGCCGCATCGGCACCGACGAGGTTGGCTCTGGCCTGCTCGATGCGCGCCCGGGCATCGGCTACTGACGCGCTTTCTTGCTGGGCTGATGCCAAAAAGCGATTCAGAACCGGATCTTGAAAACGATCCCACCACCGGCTTAAATCCATCGAGTCGCCTTGGTGTGCAGTAGGTAAGTTATTTCCGGGTGGCTGGGGCGCCTGCCAGTTAGCCTCAGTTGGCAAGGGTGATGTTTGGTAATCGGGCCCCACTGTGGTCAGCAAACCGCTGGAGCCGCACGCTGATAACAGCAACGGCAGAAGATTCCTGCCTAGTATTTGCAGATTTTTATTACTCATGATTGGCTTCTTGTGCGCGGTGCCGGGCCTCGCCTTCGATCATCGAGACGGCGTAACCGGCCAGACGTTCAGCCAAAACATCAATCACTTTTGGCGTGCTCAACAGTTGCGGCGAAATGGCCGCAACAACTTCTTGCCCGACATAAAAATATACGGCCATGCCGACGATGGCAAAAGCCAGCCGATGCACATCCGCATCAATGCGTTGCAGGCCCAAATGTTCTTTAAGCATCGCAACGAGAGCTTCATGTTGCGGTTTGATTTCAGTGTCGATTTCCTGCTGCCAGATTCCGGTCGGTTCGATCATTTCCCGGAAGTGCAGTTTCATCACCAGCCTGACTTCCTCGCCCTTTTTCAGGCATTCAAGAAATTCGGTGAAAAACCTGCCAAGTGCTTCGGCCAGAGGTAGATCTGAGTATGTTGCAATATTGGTGTGGCATTTGGTCTCGCCCATCGGCTCGGTGAACACGACACGATAGAGCCCGGCCTTATCGCCGAAATAGTAGCGGATGGCCGAAATATTTGCCGATGCCGCGTCGCAGATTTCCCTGGTGGTGGCGGCCTCGTAACCTTTTTCGGCAAACAAGCGCAATGCGGCTAAAACCAGCCTGCTGCGTGCATCATGCGTTTCTGTTTCGGTGTTTTCGTTTTTGACCATGCTGCCTCGATAAATTGCTTGCCGTAAAAATAAATCAAACGATTGAATGATATGATTTCAAACAAGCGTTTGATTGTCAATCTTATATTGTTCGCAGTATTTATTAATAGCGATGCTCCTGCAACTGCCCTTGATCTATGGGACTTGGTGGTCCTTTTGATCATTGGTACTTACATCCAATTCACGAACGGAGACTTCTTAGAATGTGGCTATAAATAATTTCCTTGAATTTTTCCAGTTGTAGGGGCGATTTTAATCGCCCTGGGCGAATGAATTCGCCCCTACAGGGCATTCCAAGCCGGAAAGTTATTTCCAACCAAATCCTTATTTGAGGCCTAAAAGGTATGGGCTTAATTGTTACAGATCAAACGGCAGGCGAGCAGTGTGTTGGTAGGCTGCTAAGTTCGGTTTACGCACTAACGCATTTTTAATCCGCCATTCATCCTGCAGTTCAACTTGTACAAGGAAATTGATTTTATTTTGTGCGCTATAGGCAATCGGAATTCCGTCACGGTATAAAATGCGCTGACCCGGCTGGCTTGGTACACGTTGTCCCGGCGTAACCAGGCCGGTTAAATTCAACGGGTCGGCAGCGCTGATGGCGATGAGATCGCCCTGTTTGGATTGTTTGCGGATTTCTCTGAGGGCGCTTACCGCTTCCGGCAACGCATATTGCTCCCCGGCGAAGCCCTGCACGAAGCGGCCGCCGCGCAGCTCGCCCCGCGCCTCCATGCGCCGGAAGACATATAACAATTCTCGCCATGGGGGCAGAATATCTTCCTGGTCCAGCAGCTTACGAAAGATAATGCCGTAACGGCGCAGCAGGACTCGCGCGATGTGTTCGCAGTGTTGATAGCGGTCGGTTTCGACAGGCTGATTCGACCTATTTAACGACCAGCGGCCGGAGGCGGCGAACGGATCGTGATGCGGATATTTTTTGCTGCGGCGTTGCTGGACTTTCTGAGTCGTAATCAGCGTACGCAAACCCTGGAAACTGTCAGCCGTAATCAGTCCCCAGGCGGCCAGCTCCGCCAGCGCTTCTTCCAGTTGCGATTTGAGCAGGCCGGTTTCTGCCAGCAAGTCCTCGAAGAAACTCGCGCCCCATTGCTTCAGCGCATCGTAGACTTTTCGCCCTTTGCCCGACAAATCCAGCGCCTCATTGGCCGGTAGCGGCGCATAGGCGCGCCAGTGAGGAAGATTTGATCGGC
The DNA here is from genome assembly GCF_036845245.1 of Methylobacter sp. Classification (NCBI taxonomy): domain Bacteria; kingdom Pseudomonadati; phylum Pseudomonadota; class Gammaproteobacteria; order Methylococcales; family Methylococcaceae; genus Methylobacter; species Methylobacter sp. The sequence continues at coordinate 16,711 of NZ_DAIUEH010000019.1, read as the reverse complement.
TGATAAAGCTGATTGAGGTGGATTTCCCGGCAGGATTTTTACGTTTGTTCAACGCAGTCCCGCTAGGAGCTTGCAAACGCAGCCAGGTGATTTTGCCGGAGCTGCACAATTTATCCAGGTCGGAAGACAAATAAAAACGGATTCTGGCCGGCAGAATATCGGCCTCCCAGCTGACGGCAGGAAGACAGAGGCCTTCCAGCTGCAATAGACGCTGTTGCAAGGCGGCTTCTCCTTCGCCGGGATCGTCCAGGCTGTGCCAGCGGAACAGGAAGCGCATGAAATCCGCCGGCGCAACCGGTTCGATTTCAGTGCGCAATTGTTTGAGCGTATAGCGATGAATACGCGCCAGTAAGCCGCGTTCGCACCATTCGGTCGTAGCGCCCTGAGTAAACTTTCCTTGAATCACGAAGCCTTCCTGTTGCAAAGCGATTAAGGCGCGATCAATCGCGGCGATGTCCAACGTCAGCGGGGCAGCCAGTTGCGCTACGGTGACCGGTCCCAAGCCCTCCAGGCGGCTGCGGATGATTTCCCTGACGGCGCTGTCCGGATCGCTGGCTTCATCAGCGACAACCGCTTCGATGGCAGGATGAATCGGGGCCTTCGGAAACAGCAGTTGGAAAACCTCCAAGCGTTCGGCCGCAATCCACAGGCGCATGTCATTGGTAAGGGTCATGACGGTTGCTCGTTTGCTCTTTTGCAGGCTTTCCATCAGGGCGGGCCAGCCGTGGGCAAGATTGTCATGCAAATCCGAAAGCGGGCCGCGTTCTCCTTCGGCTTCGGTCAGAAATCCCAGCACCACCAGCGAATCGTGAAGTTCATCCGGGGTATGGGCTTCCGGCCAGGCTTCGATGCGCACTCTTTCTATGGCCTCGGGGTTCAGGCGGCCGATGTCGGCAGCGCTTTGCGGGTCCATGAAGCGGCGTTGCTGAACCGCAAGAGTCCTGCGTTCCTCGGCCGGGGCATCGTCCAAAAAGGCATAGGGCCGTGCATTCAGTATTTCCAGGGCCAACGGTGAAGGGCTGGCCAAATCCCTGGCAATGACGGTGATCGTTCCCCGTTCGATGCCGGTTAACAGCCGTTCCAGGCCGTCGATGTCCATCAACTCGTGCAAACAGTCGGATAAGGTTTGGTTGACCAGCGGGTGATCGGGAATCTCCCGGTTTCCGGCGATATTTTCCTGGCAGGCGAGCTGATCAGGAAAGACCAGGGCGATAAGGTCTTCGGCATCGTTGCGTTGAAAATAGGCGGGAACTTTCTTGCCTGCGCGGTTGCGCGGCACGGCCAGCGCGGTATTGGCAACCCAGCGCCAGCGCGACGGAAACATCGGGGCGGCTAATAGCGCCTGAATCAGAATGTCTTTGACCGTAGCCGCTTTGAGGTACTGTGCGGGTTCATCCAGCGGAAAACTGTGGGTTGGACCTAGCGACAGCACAATGGTATCTTCGCCGGCAGCGGCCTGTAGTTCGAAGTTGAAGCGGCGGCAGAAGCGTTTTCGCAATGCCAGGCCCCAGGCCCGGTTAATCCGGGAACCGTAAGCCGAGTGGATGACGAAATGCATATCGCCGGTTTCATCGAAAAAGCGTTCGAACACAATTTTCTGCTGCGTAGGCAAGACCGTCAAAGCCGCCTTGGCCGCGGCCAAATATTGCGCCAGTTGTTCCGCCGCGGCATGGGGAAGCTGCAAGTCCTCTTTGAGATAATGGTAAGCCGCATCTTCGCCCTGTTCGAGCTTGGTATCCACGGCCGCGCGTAAATTCGATACGGCAAGCGACAGTTCATCGCTACGGCCGGGCGCTTCACCCATCCAGAACGGGATATTGGGCGGCTGTCCGTGGGCATCTTCAACATAGACGCGGCCCTGTTCTATCTTGAGCATCCGGTACGAGCTGTTGCCCAGTTGGAATATATCGCCCGGCAGGCTTTCAAACGCGAAGTCTTCATTCAAAGTGCCGACAAAAATACCTTCCGGTTGCAATATCACATCGTAATCGAATTGATCGGGTATCGCGCCGCCGTTAACCAGCGCAGTCAGTCCAGCGCCCTTGCGAGGCCGCAGCATGCCGTGAACGGCATCCCGGTGCAGATAGGCGCCACGCCTACCGCGCCGTGTGTGAAAGCCGTCGCTGAGCATTTTGACGACGTCTATAAACTGCTCGTGCGTCAGCTCCCGGTAAGGCCAGGCAGCGGAAAAAGCCTGATAAAGTTCGTTTTCGTGCCACTCGCGGCAGGCAATCTCGGCGACGATTTGCTGCGCCAGTACGTCCAACGGATGATCGGGAATCGAGATATGGTCCAGTTCATCCCGTTGAATTGCCGCCATCATGGCCGTGCATTCCACCAGATCGTCACGCGACAGCGGAAATAGCCGTCCTTTCGGCGTAGCGCCAAGGCGGTGACCGGAGCGCCCAACCCGTTGCAGAAAGGTTGATATCGCATGCGGCGATGCCAGCTGGCAAACCAGATCCACTTCGCCGATATCGATACCCAGCTCTAATGAAGCCGTCGCCACCAGGGCTTTGAGCGTGCCCTGTTTTAAACGCTGCTCCGCTGCCAGCCGGTGTTCCTTGGCCAGGCTGCCGTGATGGGAAGTGACAAATTCTTCGCCCAAGCGTTCGGCCAACGCCGCAGCCACGCGTTCGGCCAGTCGGCGGGTGTTCACAAAAATCAAGGTCGTGCGGTGTTGCTCGATCAGTTGTTCCAAACGATTGTAGATTTCGCCCCAGACTTCCGCCGCCATGACCGCTTCTAGCGGAGAGCCGGTGACTTCTATCTGCAAATCGCGCTGCCGTTTATGGCCGGTATCGATAATCGTGCACTGCGTTGTCTGGGTTCCGGTCAGAAAATGCGCCATCAATTCGACCGGTTTTTGCGTGGCGGATAAACCGATGCGCACTGGCGGCGTTGCTGTCAGTTGTGTCAGGCGTTCCAGTGAGAGCGAAAGATGCGCGCCACGCTTGTTGCCGGCAAGCGCATGAATCTCATCGACGATGACGCTACGCACCGTGCTCAACATCTCGCGTCCTGAGTTCGAGGTTAGCAATATGTAAAGCGATTCCGGCGTGGTGACCAGGATATGCGGCGGATGACGCTTCATCGCCGCGCGTTCCGCCGTCGAGGTATCGCCGGTGCGGGTTTGCGCGCGGATAGCGACATCGGGCAGACCGTTTTCCAACAACGCAAAGCGAATGCCGTTCAGCGGCAGTTCCAGGTTTTTGTGAATGTCGTTAGACAACGCTTTGAGCGGCGATACATAGAGAATCCGGGTTTCATCCGGTAACGGCGATTCCAGTCCCTGTTGCACCAACTGGTCGATGGCCGCAAGAAATGCGGCCAGGGTTTTACCCGAGCCGGTAGGGGCGGCGATCAGTGTGGATTCGCCCGCACGAATCGCAGGCCAAGCCTGGCGTTGAACGTCCGAGGGGGCGTCGAAATGGGCATTGAACCACTGGGCGACGATAGGATGGAACGATGTTAACGGCATGGCATCGGAAGTCGGCTTGAGAATACGGGGTCCAGTATGAACGGAATCGGATCGTCAATCCAGCCACTACTCGGATTTCTGTCATCCCTGTAAATCAGCATCCATTTATCAGGCAATTAAGATGGCGGTTATTTTAAAAACAATGAGATAGAAAGGAGAGCAGGTAAGTCTTGACGGATAGGAACAGACGCGCAGTCATCGGTTCAACCTTGCTTTTTAGTCAACGGGGACAATGTATCATCCTCAACATTGATTGTGTAGGCGCGGCCAAAACCTGCAACATATTGGCCGCTTTCCGGGCATAAGGCAAATAAGTGAAAATCGGATAACGACCTTAATACACTGACAACTTCGCCGAATTTATCCTGCAACGCCGTTAGCTGTGCCGTGTAAGTTGGCTCATCACGATCCAGCGCTTTGACTGAACAGTTGAATACCGCACGTTCGCGCGCAAAAAGATTGCGGGCCTCGGATTCCGGGCGAATAAACATGACCGAAGCCAGCGGATTATTAAATAAATTGGCAGTATGACAAGCAAGCTCGCTGACAAAGATATAGAAATACCCTGCCTGGTCCCGTACAAACGGAGCATAGCTAAGATCAGGAACACAGCTTGCCGAAGCCGTCGATAGCAATAGTGTTTGCTGTGAGGTAAGCAGTTCCTGAAAATCGATTGTCCTTTCGCTTAGGTTTTCTGTTTCGTTCATCTTATGCATACTATTTGTGTGTTGGGCACATGATCTTAATTGAGATAGGCGATCTTTAACAATCGGTGTGACTCGGGTTATGTATAACTACAAAGCCGCCGAGTGAATGACGGCCATTTTTTTCAATCTGCAAATCTGTGTGTTTACCCATAAGCCGCACCTTTCTGATTTTGTAGGATGTCGGTTTTTAAGGAGAGGGTAGTACTTAACCTTCTCATACGCACGAACTTAGAACCTTCTCGGCCGAAGAGCGCAATAGACCAAGTGAATGCAGCGCAAAACCAATGCGGCATTAAGGACTAATGATGACGCATTACGCTATCAAATTTCTCATTGATATAAATACAGTGACCAGTTTTAAATGTTCAGATTTGATTTGGTAATATTACACAGGTACTGACAGCGAATGGCTTCAATCGGCCAAAACCCGCCACAGAACAATTGTTGAGGAATGACTGAAACCCGGCACATTGCCGCCGATGATTTTGCTTCATAAATCCAGTGGACTTTTCGCGTCCTTGATCGTTCGACTGGGCACGGTATGTGTGTAGATCATTGTAGTTCTCAAATCGCTATGACCCAATAATTCTTGAATGGTGCGAATATCGACGTTGGCTTACAGAAGATGACTGGCAAAGCTGTGGCGAAGCGTATGCGCCGAACGGCTAACATGGCAACCTCCAAAATAGCTATCTGTGCAGTTTGGATGATATACAGAAGGGGAAAATCCTTGCTGATTACAAATTTATTTTGATTATACGGGTTTCATGGTAATCATACGGAAACTATCTAATAACTAGTTGGCGCAATAATCACTCGGAATACAGGAAGAAAAAGGTGAAACAAAAGATAATGACTGAACAAGAAAAACAATGGTTCGATGCGCTGACGCAGGATCGTTCCGATAGCGCCCACATACTGGAGAAGCCGTCCATGCGCGGCGTCCAGCGCAGCGTCGTGGACAAATACTCCGATCAAGCGCACTTCATCTACGAGCTTCTACAAAACGCAGATGATGTCAAGGCGGCAACTTCCACATTCCGCCTTGAAGAAAGCGGACTTTATTTCACGCATAACGGCTCTGTCCGGTTCACCGTTTCCAATCCGCAGAACGAAGAAGTGGATACGAACAACAGCACTCTGGGGCATATCAACGCCATTACTTCCATTGCCAATTCAAACAAGACAGAGGCTTCCATCGGCAAGTTCGGCGTCGGGTTCAAGGCGGTCTTTCAATACACGCAATCACCGCACGTTTACGACCCGGAAATCCGGTTCAAGATCGAACGCTTCATCGTGCCGCACATGCTGGATGCCGACCTTGATTGGCGAAAATGTTCAGAGACGGTGTTCTTCTTTCCGTTTGACCACAAGGAAAAACAGCCCCAAGAGAGCCATGACGAAATTCTTGAGAAACTAAAAGCTCTGGAGTTTCCTGTCCTGTTCCTTTCCAGTCTGAAATCCGTGTCCTTTGAGGCGGAGGAAGTCACTGGCAAATACACCAAGGAAGTCACGCGGAAAATTGAGCAAGGAGACATAACGGTTCAGTGGATCACGCTGGCATTGGTAGTGAATGGCGGAAGAACTACTCAGCGTTTTTTGTTATTCACGCGAAACGGCGGGAGTGGACAACTCTGCTCCATCGGCTATGCCTTGGGAGAGAGCGGAAGACTCATGCCTATTGACCGCCCTGCATTCTGTTTTTTCCCGACCAAGGAAGTAACGAATCTGAACTTCATCCTTCACGCGCCGTTTCTTCTGACAGATAGCCGGGAAGGAATTAAGGCTGGCGAAAAGCACAACCAGGAATTGGTCCAACAGTTGGCGCAGCTAGCCGCCGACAGCCTGTCGATTCTTCGAGATGAAAAACTGATAGATGACAGCCTCCTTGAGATCATTCCCTACGACCAATCGAGATTCAGCAGCTTGGATGACAGAACCAAGATTTCGTTCAAGCCTTTCTTTGACGACATCAAGCACAAACTCCAGACCGATACCCTATTGCCAGCGGCAAAGGGGGGGTGTTCATCCAAAAGCCGTTCATACTGGGCATCCGACACCGAACTGGTCGAGTTGTTCTCTGACAAACAATTGGCACAACTGACCGGCATGGAAAAAGCGAAGTGGGTTTTTCCGAGTCGGGGTAAGAAGGAAGTCCTTAACGCCAAAAGAGCACTGGCAGAATACATTGACGGAGGCGATGCCCGCAGTCGTAAAGACCCGAATCTGATTGTTTCGAGCCTCGATCCCGAAGCTGTTCTCAAAAAAATCACCTCTAACTTCATCGCCGCACAGTCACAGCTATGGCTACACAAACTTTATGCCTACCTTTCCGAGCGTGTTTCCTACCAGAAGTTCGTTAAGGACAAGCCTATCTTTCTTGACCAGGATGGCAATGCTGCCCCGGCCTTTGACGGCAAGGATCAGCTCGTCCTCTTCCTGCCAGACGACGACATTGAAGGCTACACAACCGTCAAAAAGGAACTATTGTCAAAAAAGGCCACTCGTGAGTTCATCGAGAAGTTCGGCGTCAAGAAGCCAAGTCTCCGCGACGAGATTTACAACAAGATACTTCCGGCATACAAAACCAATGAAGCGATTGGCACATCTCCTCATTTCAACAAGTTTTTCCGCTATTTCAAGGAATGCAGGAACGAGGAAGTCGGGGAATTTATTGGGCTGATAAAGGATAAGGAGTTTCTTCGATACAACGCCGCCGAGGACGATAAGATTTTTCGCGGGAGGGCGAAGGACATTTATCTCCCTACTCCAGATTTGAAGGCGTGGTTTGAAACCAAGCCGGACACCAAGTTTCTGCTATTGGACGAATACCGCGAGATGGTTGGCGAGAACGACTTTAGGCGGCTGGATGAGTTTCTTCGACAACTGGGAATTTCAAGTGCGCCAAGGGTCGTGGATGCCACCAACGACAAGAAGATTGATGGGCTGGATGAGCTGTTATCAAAGATCGAGAGCGAGTATTCTGAAGTTCTTTGGAAGGTGCTCAGCGAATCGTGGAGCCGATATGTAGACTCAATGAGGGTTTTGAAGCAACATTACGGGCCGAGAGGAGGCTACAAGGGCAGTTCTTGGTGCGACTCCAGCGCGAGCCGGAATCTGCGCACGAAGTCTTGGATTCTTAACAATTCGGGCGTCTTGTGTTCAGTCGAAGGAGTAACGATCCAAACGCTTTCCGAAAAATACGATAAGACCAGCGCAGCGGCAGAGTCTCTCATCAAATTCTTGGGCATTCGCGACGAAGCGCTGGATACCGCGCATCTGAGTGAGGAAGAGGCGCACCTTATCCGCCTTGGTAAACGCTTTGAAGGCGTTTCAGATGACGAATGGGAGGAGTTCCAGCAGTTCTGTCGTAGAAAGCAAGGCGGCATAAGTAACCCAGAAAATGACGGAACCAACAACGAACAAGCCGTGGCTGACTCGCAGCTCATTCGTGACATTCTAAATCGCCGCCCATCCGTCAAGAACGCCAACTCGTCGGGTCATCGGGAAAATGATCCCACACCACCCGCCCAGCCAAGTGATGCTAACGAAGACACGGACGACTACACCCCGAAAACGGTGGACTACGGCAAAAAACTGGATCGCGCCAAAGACCGTTACGCCAGCGAGATTGAGCGCTTTGAACGCGAACAAGCGTTGTTGAACAAGGCCAATTCACTCCCGAAATACAGCTACGGCTGGTTTCTCGCATTGCTGGAACTGGAGTGCAGAGCAAGCAGCGAAAAGAACGCGGATGGCAAGACTATTTCCATTAGTTTCGGCAAGGTGGAGCAGGATAGTCAATCGTCCAGAACCATCGTCCTGAAAGAGCCGAACCGTTTCATCCCACAATCCATCGAAGAGTTTTCGCGCGTGCGTGTGGATCTCGATTTTGGCAATGGCCGCACAGGGAAGCTGCATGTCGAATCGTTTTCTGCCAGAGAGTTCTCATTGCTCGGCAAACTGGCGTCTGCGGGTGAGTTGAGCGGAATTGACTTGGGTGAGGTATTAGAGGCGCGTATCGAAGTCCAGAACCCGTCCTTTCTGTTGCAAGAGTTGCTGGAGCGATTCCGTGAGTTGAGGCTTGACGAAAAATTCGACATGAAGGCGAGCCTGACGCCCGACATCGAGTTCGTATTCGGCCCGCCGGGAACAGGCAAGACCACTCATCTTGCAGAGAAGATACTGATACCTATGGTGCAGGGAACGGAACCGACAAGAGTGCTTGTTCTTACGCCGACCAACAAGGCAGCGGATGTACTGACGACCCGCATCATGGAGAAGATGGGCGCGGATAATTCATATCTGAACTGGCTGGTTCGCTTCGGAACCTCAGTTGACGAGCGCATCGAGAAAGCAGGCGTGTGGCGGGAACGCTCCTTTGACATCGGCGCGTTAAGCCATTCCGTGACAGTCACGACCATTGCCCGCTTCGCCTACGATGGGTTTGCGGTCGAATATGGCAGCAAGAAGCTGCATGAAATGGAGTGGGATGCCATTGTCATTGATGAGGCTTCGATGATTTCGCTTTCCAACATCATCTATCCGCTATATCGCCAGAAGCCCCGGAAGTTCATCGTTGCCGGAGACCCTTTCCAGATTGAACCGATTGTCGCAGTCGAGCAATGGAAGGACGAAAACATCTACACGCTGGTCGGCCTCAATAAAGCAGGAGCTTTTGCAAAGCCTGTTACGGAGCCACACGACTACTTGGTGACGAATCTGGATACGCAATACCGAAGTATCCCAGCCATCGGCGAGGTTTTCAGCCGTTTCACCTATGACGGCATCTTGAAGCACAACCGCGCGCTAGGAACGCAACGCCCGTTGAAGCTCAACGGCCTTGATGTCCAACCGCTCAACCTCATCAAGTTTCCTGTTAGCAAATACGAAAGCATCTACCGGGCGAAGCGGTTGGAGAGCGGAACGCCCTATCAGACCTATTCGGCGCTGTTCACTTTCGAGTTTGTCCGGTGGCTTGCAGGGCAAATACAGATCGGCCATGCAGACACGATCCGCATCGGGGTCATCGCCCCTTATCGCGCCCAAGCGAACATGTTGAGTAGGCTGATCGACTCATGGACACCCAAACCTAATGCCGTAGAAATTCAGGTTGGCACGATTCACGGCTTCCAAGGTGATGAGTGCGACATCATCATTGCGGTTCTCAATCCACCGCCGACAATCTCTTCAAGCCCGCAGATGTTTCTCAACAAGCAAAACATCCTCAATGTTGCCATCAGCCGTGCACGAGACTATCTCTTTATCATCATGCCGGATGCAGAAACAGAAGGCATCCAAAATCTGCGCAAGGTCGCTCAGGTTGAAAAACTTGTGAAGTCAGGCGGTGCGTTCGGCGAATATGCGTCCCGTACTATTGAGGAAATGATCTGGGGCAATGCAAATTACCTTGAGGAAAACACCTTCTCAACTGGCCATCAGATGGTGAATGTTTATCGCAATCCGGAGCGTTACTACGAAGTCCGTAGCGACGATTCGGCAATTGATGTTCAGATTCACGGGAAACAATGAAGGAATCCTCAAACTCGTGTGCTTCGTGATCGACTTCGCACCCAAAAAAGGAAAAGAGGACGCTACCCTTTTCGAAGCACATCGCCTTTTTGCTTGTGGCTGCGCGGTTTTGGATGTACTTTCTGGCCTAAAAAAACGGTCAAAGGGACGCGCCGTCCGTTGGCGGTTTTTTTATCAGGGTTCGGCGGCTTCGCTCTGCTTCCGCTAGCAGCACGTCACTTACTGTAGCGTTGAATGGCCGCTCACAGAATCCCTGCCGACATTGAACGACGAACAGCACAGTTAGGCTAAGACCCGCCATTAAAAATTGATGATTAAGTATGATCTGACGTAATCCGGAAAATTGTTTTTACGTACATCGGCATATTATCCAGCATAGATAAACTACACCTTAAAAATCAGGTTAAAATAGGCGCTGTTGAATAAATCAGTTTTTCAGCATTCAAGTAAATGCCCGATTTGGTTGAATCGTTAAAAATTTCGCCAATTTTCTGATGATAATGATTTTGCCATTCGGGGACTGGAATATTAAAAGCCGTTTATTGTTTTTTATTGATGCACCTGTAAGTTGGAGTTTTAAATGATTGAGTTGAAAAAGAGTAAGAGTTTTGCGGGGCCGGAAGGTCCGGTGGTGTTGGTGATTATGGATGGGGTCGGAATTGGTAAAAATCCAGAAAGCGATTTTGTGAAACAGGCAAATACTCCGAATCTGACTTGGTTGCATGAGAATGCCTTGTATACGGAGTTGCGGGCGCATGGCGTTGCAGTGGGGCTGCCGGACGACGGAGACATGGGTAATTCGGAAGTGGGCCATAATGCCATCGGCTGTGGCCGTGTTTTTGAACAGGGCGCGGCTTTGGTTGGCAAGGCGATTGCCTCGGGTGCGATGTATGCTGACGGTTCGGTTTGGCAGGAGCTCGTTTCCAATGTCAATGACAGATCGTCGACGCTGCACTTTATCGGCCTGTTTTCGGATGGCAATGTACACTCCAACCTGAATCATTTGGAATCGATGTTACGGAAGGCGAAAGAGCAGGGCGTAAAGAAGGCTAGGATTCATGCGTTGATTGATGGACGCGATGTGCCGCCGACATCGGCATTGGACTATGTTGAGCGTTTCGATGCCTTCTTGAAAGAAATCAATGCGGATGGCACGGTCGATTATTGCGTGGCATCGGGCGGCGGGCGCATGAATATTACGATGGATCGTTATGACGCCAATTGGGATATGGTGAAGCGCGGCTGGGCAACGCATGTGAAAGCGGAGGGCCGGACGTTTGCTTCTATGAAAGAAGCGGTGGAAACTTTCCGTGTTGAAAATCCGGGTATTTTAGACCAGGATTTACCCGCGTTTGTCATTGAACGCGACGGTGTGCCTGTGGGCCCGATTGTGGATGGCGACAGCGTGATCTTCTTTAACTTCCGCGGTGATCGGTCGCTGGAAATTACCAAAGCATTTGAAGCGGATGAATTGAAGGAATTCGATCGTGGCCCGAAACCGGACGTGCTGTATGCGGGCATGATGCAATATGACGGCGACCTTGGGGTGCCGGCGCGGTATCTGGTGACGCCTCCTGCGATTGATCGCACGATGAGCGAGTATCTCTCGAATGCGGGGGTCAAACAGTTGGCTATTTCGGAAACGCAGAAATACGGCCACATGACCTATTTTTTCAACGGCAATAATTCGGGTAAGTTCCCGACCGAGACCTGGAAAGAGATTCTGTCCGATGTATGCCCGTTCGAGGATGCGCCGCGGATGAAAGCGGATGAAATTACCGATGTGGTGGTGCAGGCGATTGAGAGCGGGGAATTTAAGTTCATCCGCCTGAATTTTCCGAATGGCGACATGGTGGGGCATACGGGCGTGGTCAGCGCAGTAAAATTGGCCGTCGAAGCCGTGGATGAAAATGTCGGCAGGATTATGGACGCACTGAAGAAGGCCAATGGCATTATGGTTTGCACGGCCGATCACGGCAATGCGGACGACATGTGCGAACTGGATAAAAAGACCGGTGCGCTGGTGTTGGATGAGCAGGGGCGGTGTAAACCGAAGACGGCTCATTCGTTGAATCCGGTGCCTGGGATTGTGTACGATCCGTCGGGGGCGGCCAACGCTCGTTTGGCTGATGTGCCGAAGGCCGGCATTGCAAATCTGGCGGCGACCTGTATCACGCTGTTGGGCTTTGAGCCGCCGGAAGATTATGCCGCGAGCATAGTGGAAGTCGGCTAAGCTTTAGCATATTCAGCGCAAGTCTGGCAAAGACATGTTCGACTTGCCTCGGGTTTTGGCGATACGAGTATTGTGACACTTTTGGCAGCCTTGCGCTGGATATGCCCCGCCAACCTTCAGCGTTAAGCTGCGCTTCGTGGTTGCCATCCCCATAGCCCTTGTCGCCATAGAGGTCGCGGCTGGTATTACCGATATCCAGCACGTTTTTCAATTACCAGTGGCCCGTATAAATAATCATAAATGGCGTAAAGCATTACAACGCGCCGGTATCGTTGATTTTTATGGGCACGGTTTGCGACATACTTGGGCATCATGACACATTCAAAACGATACTCCGGTGCATGTTCTGAAAGAGCTGAGAGGTTGGGCTGATTTGTCGATGGTATTATTACGCATCCATTTGTCGAGTGAGCATCTTCAAGGATATGCGGGATATGCAAAAAGCCGTGACAAATTTACTACAGGCAATAAAAAAGGCCTTAGATTTGCATTTAAGGCCTTGATATTCTTGGAGCTGGCGATGGGAATCGAACCCGCGACCGGCTGATTACAAATTAGCCTACCTGTACTTTTACCCACTCTTACTGACTTTTAATAAGCACTATTAAGCCTTGCTGTATCAAGGTTTGTTGTTATAATAAATCAGACGGTCTTTGAAAGACTTTTAAATAATCTGCTTATTATATGCTTATTAATTTCGGACTGGGTGGACAGGATGAAGCTAACAAAATCTGTTGTTGATAAATTGGGATTTGTGGAAAAAGGACAGGTTTTTTATTGGGATGATGAGCTTCCCGGTTTTGGCATGTACGTTGGCACAACATCAAAAACATGGTGTGTTCAGCAGCGTATCGGCAACAAGACAAAACGTGTCGTTTTAGGTAAGTACCCCACCATGACAGCAGAGCAGGCAAGGATTGCGGCTAAGAAAGGAATAGGCGCACTTGCGGCGGGTATTGATCCAGTAAAGGAAAAGCGCGAGAAGAATATCAAGGCGGTCACTTTGGGCGAAGTATTCACGGCATTTCTGGATGCTCGACCGCTCAAGCCCAAGACGATAAGGGATTATACCGGCGTGATGAACAACATTTACCCCGACTGGCAAAAGCTGCCTATTACCGACATTACCCGCGATGCAGTGGAGCGCCGCCATAAAAAGATAGGCGAGGAACGCGGCGAAGCTTACGCTAATCTGGGAGCGCGTACCTTACGTAGCGTCTTGAATTATGCTGGCGCTAAATACGAGACCGGCAAAGGCTTATCGGTACTGCCCGAGAATCCCGTTAAGCGGATCAGCCAGACTCGAAGCTGGTTTAAGGTGGAACGCCGTACCGGCCACCTTAAGCCCCACCAATTGGCGGCGTGGTTCGATGCCGTGTTAAGCATCGATAACGACACCATCAGGGATTATTTGGTTTTCGTATTGCTGACCGGATGCCGAAAAGATGAATCGGCAAAACTGCAATGGACTGATATTGACTTGACCGATGCCAGCTATATTTTGCGAGACCCCAAAAACCATAGGCCGATACAGTTACCGTTATCCGATTATCTGGCGGATATGCTGACAACACGCAAGGCGAACAGCGCCAGCGCTTTTGTATTCCCTGGTGATGGCGCGCGGGGTTATCTGGTCGAACCTAAGCGGCAGTTAGCCAAAATCATTGAAAAAACAGAATTGCCGTTCGGTATGCACGACTTGCGCCGGACTTTTGTCACCATAGCTGAATCGCTGGATATTTCATCCTTTGCGGTCAAGGCCTTGGTGAATCACAAACAAGGCGATGATGTGACCAGCGGCTATATTCAAATGAACGTGGAGCGGTTGCGGCAACCGATGCAAACCATTACCGATTTTATGTTGAAGTCGGCAGGGCTAAGGCAATCCGCCGATATTGTGCCACTCAAACAAAACAGAGGTTAATGCAATGACTATCGACTATCACGAAATTATTACCATAGAGCCGGGCAAGCGTAGCGGTAAGCCCTGTATTAGAGGGCTTAGGATAACCGTTGACGACGTTCTTGACTGCTTTGCGGCGGGTATGACCGAACAAGAGGTATTGGACGATTATGATTACCTAACCCAAGACGACATCAGGGCTTGTTTTGCCTATGCCGCCGACAGGGAACGCCATAGCCGTGTTATTGCCGGATGAAGCTATTATTTGATGAAAACCTATCGCCGAAAATGGTGGCGGCACTCGCCGACATTTTCCCTGATTCAGCACATGTTGACCGGATTGGTTTAGGCGGTGGATCGGATGACGAGGTTTGGCGTTATGCCAAAGACAACGGCTTTATGATTGTCAGCAAGGATTCCGACTTTTACGAAAAAAGCATTTTGTACGGACATCCGCCCAAGGTCATCTGGGTAAAGCGCGGAAACTCTACCAATCGACAGATTCAATTGTTATTGAGAAATAAAGCGGCTGTTATCGCTGAATTTCATCAAAACGATGAAGTTTCATTTATCCGTATTACTTGAAACCATACCCGTTTATCTGAACCTATCCCGACGGGGAGAAAAGGCAGTTCCTTTGCTGCACTGGTTCAGATTCTTTTACAAAGGCTTACACCTAAAGGGGGGTTGTCTTGATCGAACGCGACTACTATCGACTTGAACAAGTGGCAAAAATCCTAAATTGCTCTGAAGATGACCTTATCTATCTGGGCGCTAAAGGTGAGTTGACGATTTATATACTAACTGGGAGTTTCACTGTAGCGCTTACCTGGGTTGATTACTACACGAGGGCACGAGGATATTAACATGACAACGGATAAAAACACTGTTGACGCCCAGCTTTTAGCGATTGAAGTGATGAAAGCCGAGTTTCTGCGGTTTTTTAATGGTTCGGTGGCTCAATCTCCAGATGAGTTAAAAGCGAGACACGAGCGGATTAATACTGCCTTGGCTGATTGTGGTGGCCTTGATGGTTATTGGGTAAGTTGGTTATTTAATGAGCTTGAACAACGAGCTCTTGAGGAATTAAGAAAACTGGTATTACTTGCACAAACGACCGATCCAGATTTGTTAAAAGATAAGTACTTTAATGACTTGCCGGCACCGCTTGTCAGTAATATAAAAGCGCTTCACGCGCATCTTAAAGGCAAAGGGGCGTCAATTTTAGGGAATAACGCAAAGAGCACAAAAAAGACAGCGTTGGAAAATGAAATTGAATATAGAGCCAACTTTTTTTGAAGAACCCTGAGCCGGATTACAAAGGAAAGGTTGAGAAATATAGGTCATCAACCCTTGCTGAATGCATAAAAAAACATTGGGCAAACAGCCGCGAAATACCCTGGGAAAATAATGTTTTTCCTAAGCCGCCCTCGCTTGGGCAAATTAGAAATGCTATTAAGTCGGCAGTGAAGAAAGAGGAATTGCCGGCATTTTTATTAGCTGGAAAGCCGAAAAACTAAAAATACCCACCAAAACCGGGGATTGCATACCTTTTCCCCGGAAGCCAATCTTTTATAATATATTCAAATACTTAAAATCTCATTCAACCAATTTCTTACAAAAAAGGAAAACTTGAATGAGCAAAGTTAACACAATCTCCAGGATTGATTTGTTAAATCAGTTCAATGCTGCGCCAGACGACGCATTATTTGATCAAAAGACAATTGCAGCCGTTAGAGACTGCTCACTGGCAACAATGGAGCGGGACCGTTGGGCAGGTACCGGGATCCCGTTTATTAAGCTTGGCCGTTCTGTTAAATACCGCAAGGCTGACGTTTTGCTTTGGCTTGATAAACACCATCCTCAGCAATCTACCTCCTCGGCGGCCTAACTATGACCGCCCAAAAATTTCCTTCGGTCAAATCCCTGGAGGGCGCAGCTTTAGCAATGATTTTGTCTGGCTTAAAAGTTAGCCACCTGGATTTTCAAAGTGACAGCAGAAGTTATTGTTTGCGTCACCCAATTTATAAACTAAGAGAGGCCGGTTGGCCGATTGTGGATGAAACCAGACCCGGCGGAATAGCGAGATACAGCGGCCGGAGAACTCACTACAAGGTTTACTTTATTGAACCAATGAAACTAATCGCTTTAAAAAAAGAATTAGGAAATAGGTTAGATAAATTTATTGCCGCAATTGATGAGTTGGAAAGAAGAATTGTCAATGAGCATTGATGCCACGCGGTGGGCCTGGGGCATCAGTATAAAGCCGACCTGTAAATTGATCTTACTGTCATTAGCAGACCGCGCCGGAGAAAACCATCAATGCTGGCCGTCTCTGGCTCGATTGAATAAAGACACTGGTCTGGATAGAAAGACGGTAATGAAGGTTATTTGCGAGCTGGAAAGCGCTGGTATTTTGAGTGTTAAAAGAGATGTGGGTAAGGGTAATTATTACCAGCTGATAGGTGTAGGGGGAGAGAAGCTAACACAGACAGCGACACCAGTCCCAAAAACGGCACACAGAACCTATCAATAGAACCATCAATAATCTACCAGTTATAAATACAAAGAAAACCGTCAAAAAATCGGTTAAGAAAAAAGCAACTCTTCCCGAAGATTTCGCGGTATCGGTCGGGGTTCTAAATTGGTACCAGGAGAAGGGTTACAGCGAAGACATATTCAAGCACCTGGAAAACTTCAAAGACCAGTGCCAAGCAAAAGGATACGAATACATCAACTTCGACGCAGCGTTTAAAACGGCAATTCGTAAAGACTGGGCGTCATTAAGAAAAACACAAGGTAATTAATCAAAGGTAAACCCCCAGCTCTGCTGGGGGACTCACAAAGTTTGACAA